>NZ_CAWPRX010000018.1:0-26913 GCF_963890365.1 Tychonema sp. LEGE 07196
CTCCCCTCTCCCCCTGTCAGGTGATTCCCTAGGAGGAAGTTCGATCGCCCGTCATGCCCCTAAATTAAAGAGTAGCAATGGAGGATTCGATCGCACAAACCATGAAACTGCTCAACCACCGCACTCGACTGCTTCTTTCCGCCGGCATCCTCGGCCTGGCCTACTTTGTCACCGGAAAACTCGCAGTGTCGGTACTGGGACTGGTAAAAGCCGAAGCCTCCCCGGTGTGGCCGCCCGCCGGTATTGCTCTGGCGACATTGCTGCTGCAAGGGCGGCGGATGTGGCCGGGAATTACCCTCGGTTCGGTGCTTTTAAACTCAACCGCCGGAGCTAGTGTACCCTTCGCCGTCATTGTCACGTCAGCCTTTAGCGTCACCATGCAAGCGCTGGCTGGGGAGGCTGTGCTCAGTCGCAGCGGATTTTCTACTAAGCTCGATCGACTGCGAGATGTTCTGGCTTTAGTAGCGGGCGCTGTCATCGGGTCTACTTTGGTCGGTTCTACCCTCGGCAATTTGGGCACTTGCATTTTTGGTTGGGCTCAGTGGAGCAATTTCTCTCGGAATTGGTGGACTACATGGCTCGGAGACGGTATGGGAATCTTGATCGTCACACCGGTGCTGCTGACTTTAAATCACGCCTTTAAAAGTTTTCATATTTCAAGAAAAGATCGAAGTATTTCAAGTTTTTTAGCAATTTTTAACTGGGGAAATTACCGCTTGCCCCTTACTAATTATTTATCAATATTTCAGAAAAAAAATCGCTATAAAGTGCAAAATATACTTTTAAATTATTCAGAAATAGCTCTATGGTTAACTTTATTACTGAGTGTTAGTTCGATAGTTTTTTGCTCGAAAGCACAGGTTGCAAGCGCTCTGTATCCACTAGAATATTTGCCTTTTCCTCTGATAGTTTGGGCCGCTTTGCGATTTCGTCAGCCGGGAGCGATTTTTGCTTATTCGATCGTGTCTTATATCGCGATTTTGGGAGCGGTGCAGGGAGGCGGCCCGTTTTTGGTCAGAAGCGAAAGTCTGCAACAGGCGGTTTTATTTTTACAAGCTTTTACTGGTACGATCGCCCTTATGGCCCTGATGTTGGCTGCAGCCGTGGCTGAACGCGAGCAAGCACTGGAGTTCGTGCGCCGCACGGCCGCTCTGTTGCGCGATCGCGAAGCCAGTTTAGCTAACGCTCAGCGCATCGCTCAGTTAGGAAATTGGGATTTAAATTTCACCGCCATCAAGCCGACCGATCGTTGCGAACAATCGGCAGAAAAAAATATATCATCCAAGATTGAACTGCGATGGTCGGACGAGCTTTATCGCCTCTTGGGCTTGGTTCCGGGAACTGTCAAACCGACACCATCCGTTTTTTTGCAAGCCGTACATCCAGAAGACCGAGAATTGGTGGCGCGATCGCAATGTCAAGCGATGTTTGAGCGCAAACCCTACTCCATTAACTATCGAATTGTGCTCCCTGACGGCGGAGTGCGCGCTGTCTGCGAACAGTCAGCAATTCACTCAAACATCATAGCCGCCACAGTCCAAGACGTTACCGAACGTCACCGCGCCGAAGCTGCTTTGCGAACATCCTCCGAGCGCGATCGGCTGCTTTCAGAAATGGCCCTGCGAATTCGCCACTCCCTCGACCTCGAAGAAATTCTCAATACTACTGTTGCCGAAGTCCGGCAATTTTTCAAGGCCGATCGCGCTTTCATCGGTATTATGGACGCAGGCGGGGCAAATCTTCCTAGCCCGGTGTACGGTAAAATTGTCGCTGAGTCTGTCGGTGTCCAATACCCTTCTATTGTCGGGTTGTTGCTCACTGACGAGAATCACCTCGAAGCGCAGAAAACTTTTTATGCTAACAACCGCGTCCGAATTGTCTCCGATACTGCTACGGTGCAAAATGGCGATCGAGTTGTCCAACTATACAGCGACTATCAAATTCGGGCGACGTTAAATGTGCCGATCGTCCTGGGCGATGAACTTTTCGGGATCTTGGCCGTCAACCAGTGTTCTGGGCCCCGCCAGTGGCAGGAATTTGAAATTGATTTGTTAGAAAAACTCGCTACCCAAGTGGCGATCGCCCTCCAGCAAGCCCAACTTTTGCAGCAAGTAAAAGAACTCAATACCAACTTAGAATCTCAAGTCGAAGAACGCACCAGCCAACTGCAGCAAAAAATGCACGAACTGCAAGAAAGCAACCGTCTCAAAGATTTATTTTTGCACGCAGTTTCTCACAATCTCCGCACTCCAGTGATGGGAATGTTGATATTGCTGAAAAATTTGCTCAACAAATCGTCCTGTGAGTCTCTACAGGATGTTCCGGTTTCGCGATCGATTTTGCAGCGCATCGTTCAGGCTAGCGAACACCAATTGACTATGGTTAATTCCCTCCTCGACGCTCACGCTAGCGAAGTGAAAGGTATTTTTATCCATCCCGAACCGCTGGAATTGCAGCCTTTAACTTCAGCAATTATTGCCGATTTAGCACCGATGCTAGCCAAAAATCAAGCAATCTTTACTCACGAAATTCCGCTAAATTTGCCGCTAGTATGTGCCGATCGCAAACACTTGCAGCGGGTGCTGGAAAATCTGCTAACTAATGCGATCAAACACAATCATCCGGGAGTCAATATCACTTTTAAAGCTGAGGTAATTGAAATTGAAAAAATGCTAAATTTTGAAGAAAATTCACAATTTTTAACATCTTCCAATAATCCGATCGCCCGCTGTATCGCTAACCAGATACCTGCTGCGGGCGATCGTCCGGGGATGCGCGACACCGCCCCCAAAAATCGGGAAACCCTGACCGAACTTCACCCCGAAAGCAGTTGTCAAATCCCCCCGTATCAGGCTCAAATTGGCAATATCGGCGACAAATTGCCCGAAGCTACCGTAAAAATGGTTCGCTGTACTGTAACAGATAATGGAGTAGGAATCAGCGCCAAACAGCAGGAATCTCTGTTTGAACTTTACGTTCAAGACCCCAATAGCCGACAATTAACAGGACTGGGTTTGGGACTTTACCTCTCCAAGCAAATTATCAAAGCTCACGGCGGCGAAATCGGTGTCGAAAGCACCCCCGGAAGCGGCTCGACTTTCTGGTTTTCGCTACCTGCTGTCATTCGATTTTAGATTTTATTAACAGATGAATTTGGAAACTTTAACTATGGTTTAAAATATAACTTTCAATTATTAAATAATCTGCGTCCATCAGTGTTTATCCGCTTAAAATCTGCGGTAAATAGATCGAAAATTTATGCAAATCAAGTACAATCAAACTGGTACAGCAACTCTCAAGCCAGCAAGATATGCAGCAATCAATTAACAATCCCTCATTCCCAAAACCTAAAATCTAAAAGAGTATGAGTTTTTTGGGCAAGAAAAAATCAGTTCAAGCGTTAACAGCTTACGAGGTGTGGCGCAATCGCTTCCTCCAAGATCGGCTGCGCCCTGCTGTCGGAATTGCCATCTTTTTTGCCTTGACAATAACTGTCTATTTTATGGGCGAAGCATTCTTCGTCCGCCAGGAACTTAAAAGTATTTATTTGTACACTAGCGCTGCTGTAGAAATAGGTTTGCTGAGCTGTTTTGTGCTGCAAAAAACCTCCTTTGGACAGCGCTATCCCGGTTTGCTGTTTTTGGGATTTTCGTGGTCGCTGACGGTCATTATACAGCTTGGGCTAGCTGTAGCAGGATCTGGAGAATTACCGATTTTTACCTGGACTTTAGCGTTTCTGATCCAAGCTACGCTGATGCCCGTCCGCTGGCGACTTCACCTAATTTCTCAACTCGGCGTTTTGTGCTGCCACATCGGGATAAATTTGGTTTTAAATTTAAGTTTTGCTAAGTATACTGCTTTTCGGTTGAGTGGGTTTTATTTATACTTATTTTGGTTTTGTTTGATTTGCGATTTGTCGGTTTATTGGTACGAATGTCTGCAACGAAAAGAGTTTAGTACCAGACGCAAGTTGGAATCTGCTTACCAACAATTGGAGGTGGCGGAGGCGAAGTATCGCAGTATTTTTGAGAATGCCGGCGAGGGAATTTTTCAAAGCACTCCCGACGGACGCTATATTACTGCAAATCCAGCTTTGGCGCGGATTTATGGCTGCAATTCTCCCGAAGAGGTGACGGCAAAATTTACTGATATCGATCGGCAGTTGTACGTCGATCCCGATCGCAGAAATGAGTTTTTGCGATCGATCGAGGAAAGCGGCACAGTATCGGATTTTGAATCTAAAATTTACCGCTGTGACGGCAGTATTGTCTGGATTTCCGAGAAAGTGCGGGCGGTACGAGATAGCACCGGCTCGGTGCTTTATCATGAGGGTTTAATTGAGGATATCACGCAGCGGAAACAAGCCCAAGAATCGCAGCGGTTGTTTATTCACGCTCTTTCTCACGACTTGCGAAACCCGGTAGCGGGAATGTTAATGGTGCTAAAAAATTGGCAAACAAAAACGGGAGATTCGATCGCAATTCCCCGTTCTGTTTTGGATCGGATGATTCAAGGTAGCGAACAGCAGTTGCGCTTGATCAATTCGCTGTTGGAAATTCACGCCGGAGAATTGGGCGGTTTGTTTCTGCACTGCGATCGGGTAGATTTGAGGGCGGTAGTGGAAGCAGCGGCGGCTGATTTGGAGCCTTTAATGAATGAGGCTCAAGCTACTTTTAAAAATTTAGTGCCGGATGATTTGCCCGCCGTGAATGCTGATGCTACTCAGTTGTGGCGGGTGTTTTCTAATTTAATTTCTAATGCTTTGAAACACAATATGCCGGGACTGAATTTAACGGTTTCCGCTCAAATAATAACGGCAAAACAAATCAAAATTAATCAAAACCAAACGAAACAAAATATAGAAAAATTACCAATTACTAATTACCAATTAGCAATTCCCAATTCCCAAAATAGCATGATTTACTGTACGGTTGAAGATGACGGAGTGGGAATATTGCCGGAACAGTGCGAACATTTGTTTGACCTTTATGTGAGGGGTTATCAATCCCGACACTCGGTGGGTTTGGGTTTGGGTTTATATCTTTGCAGGCAAATTATTGGCGCTCACGGCGGGGAAATTGGGGTAATTAGCAGTCCCGGTGCTGGGGCAATTTTTTGGTTTACTCTGCCGCTGGCTGAGAATGGTAGTTGATTTTTTGGTATTTTTAACTAAGTGCGATCGGTTTGTAGTCAGTCCACCGGACATGATATTACATAGCAGTTAGATTTCTCCTATGAGGTATCGATCGCTCAATCCCTCAATCTCAAATCTCAAATCGACTAATTTGTCACCTTTTTAAGAAAGGCTAGATCGGAGGGGCTTCTAACACGGTGACATCTACCAATGGTGTTGCCTTAAAATCTTCTTTCAACAAGCGAGTTTGGATGGCTTTGGTGAGATCGGTGCGAATTTGTTGAGCCGATCGCGTGACTTGCGGCTGACGCTGAACGTAAACTTGACACAGCAAAATATCATCCCCCGGATTGTCGGCTCTGGTGAAGCGAACGTTGGATTCTACCAGCTTGGCTAAATCGCTTTGCTTTACAACCTGCTGCAATTGAGAATTTGCCCGTTGAGCGAGACTAGAACGCTGGAGGTTAGGCGAATTAGAAAATTGCCAGATGATTAATGCCGTGAGTACGATCGCGCTAACTCCCACCGCCGCCGGGAACACACCGCGTTTCCCCCGCACGTAGCGAGTTCCTTCAGTCGATAGCCCAAACAGACGAAACATCAGCGCAGCCGCTAAATTAATGCCGCCGAGTTGCAACAGCAGTAAAAACACGCCGTTTACGGCCAGATCCCAACGACCAATTGCCGCCCCCATGCCAATCAAACCAGCAGGGGGAGCTAGCGAAGCCGATACCAGCATTCCGGTAGCCGCTCCTGAAACCAAGCTGCTGCGATCGGACTGAACCAGGGATAGCGCTCCGGCGGCTCCGGCGGCAAGGGGAATCAGCACCGATACCGAAGAAATTTGGCTGCCATCAATCATCAAGCTGGTGGGGTTTTGCTGTTGCAGAATCAAACTCAACAATCCCGTAGTAACGATCGTGACACTCAGGGCCGCAAAGTAGCGTAAAATGCTGCGCCCCAAGAGTTTGACATCGCCCCTTGCCGTAGCCAAGGCGGTATTCATGGCAGGCCCTGCAAACGGCGCCAGCAACATAGCGGCAACTAGCAGGTAGCTGGTATTAGTGTACAAACCAATCCAAACAATGATTCCCGCGAAAAAGGCATAGCTAAGAAATCCTTTCCAAGAACCTGTACTCTGCAAACCAGCCAGAAAAATCTCGATCGGGCTGCGTTCCTCAACATTGGTAACTTGCTCCGCAGCGTCACTGGCTGGGGGATGCAGCGACATCACACCTGTGGGAAGCAGAGTAACACTTAAGTCCGGCAAATCTTCCAGTTTTCCGAGAAGTTCCTCAACCTCGCCATTAGAAACGTGGATCAAGACCAGATCCAGTCCTCGATCAACTCCCGTCGCTTCAATTTGTGCTAAGTTCGTGCCTTTACAGGCTTTCGCTATCTCTAAAACTGTTTTTCCAGAACCCCGAGGAACTTGTACAAATAGTTGGCGCATCGTCTTTACTCATCTGCTAATTCGATCTAGACCTTCTCTCTAGAGAAAGCAGCTTCAACAAATCCAGGCAAACCCGGAAAACCTAGAATGTTTAAGTTTAGACAAGCATTCTTCTAAGCGTGCTTGCGCTTCCTCACTGTTGAGGTTAACCTAGAAATATCTGTTAGAGATATCATAATAACATAGCCTTTCTCAAGTTTCTGGAGGTACGGATTTAGATACTTCGGATTCGCCATCGTAAAAGTTTGAGATTTGAGACTTCGCCGTCAGCGCCAGCATCGAAGGATTTTAGATTGGGGGAATTTAGAAATTGAAGAATTGTTAATTAATTAGATTTTTCCCATCATTCTTGTCGAGCCTGCTATTCATAGGCTTTGAGAGGATTCGTCTGTTGGGCAATACTTCACTGACTTGAGAATTGCCATATGTCTATTGTTCTATTGATTTTATTTTAAAATAGTGTTACGATCGGCCCAATATTTTTATAGTAAAAATATCCCTTCACATTGTCTCGACCGACAGCATTTAATCCATAAGATTTATCCAACATAAAATTAGTGTAACTTATGGTTGAAAAACACTCAGAAAATACACCAAAATACGCTCCAGCTAAGCAGGATGTAGCTAAATATAACGAGCGGTCATTCTCAACCTTGATTCGAGCGATCCATCTTTCCCAAGGTTACTTTTCTTTCGTTTTAGTCAACTGCAACTCCCTGGAATTGCGGCAGCAAATAGTCGATCGCCTGCAAGCAACTTGTACCCATAAACCGCAGCAAATGCTGTTGTCAAAATCGGCGACAACTCTCTACACGACAATCGCAGCAGAAGTAGACAACAAAACGCCCCCAGCATTAATGATTCTCGGTTTGGAATCAGTGGAGTCGATCGATCGACTCCTCGTCTCTACCAACCTAGTATGCAGCGAATTCAGCAACAAGTTTTCCTTTCCCCTCATCTTTTGGGTAACAGATGAACTTCTGAGAAAAATCATTCGCACCGCCCCAGATTTATACAATCGGATGACAACAATTAGATTTGTTAGTTGTTAGTTGTTGGTTGGTAGGGGCAGTGCCCCGTGCCCGCCCTCTTAGTTATTAGTTATTTGTTAGTTGTTAGTTGTTATTTGTCAACAGTCAACAGCCAACAGTCAACAGCCAACAGCCAACAGCCAACAGTCAACAGCCAACAGCCAACAGCCAACAGTCAACAGTCAACCCTTAAACTCAGCTTCCCAAAGCCTGACTAACTTCCGCGCCGCCGCACTTCCCTCAGCCGGAAAACCGGGCAAAAAGTCTTTATCTGCAGCCACGTCATAGGGCCCTTCCTTGAACTCCAAAATCACAGTATCCGCAGCCAAAGCTACTAAGGTGTGAATAGTACCCTCGGGAAGTTCCACAGCGCGAGTGGGCCCGGCTGCACCCACTTGCAACGATCGCAAGATTTGACCGTTTTCGTTCAAAATAAGAATACCTACCGATCCTTGAATCACTGCAAAAAACTCAAAACCGTTAACTGCAGGCGGGCGGAGGTGTCGGTGAGGGCGCACGTAGGTACCTGGTTGTAGCACGTTGACAAACCGCTGCACCTTTTCTGACAAATCGTGGAAATTGTAGTTTTGTCGCTGGCGCGGGCTGCTGCGGGAGGAAGCTGTAACTTCGTCTAGCAATTCCTGCGTCAAGCACTTAATCGGAGGGGATTGCACAACAGATATCCTGTATTTAATACTTTGTAAACAAATGGGCTAGTCTGAGATCGTACTTACCAGCATCTCTTGACATATGAAAATCGCAAATCAGGTGCGTATCACTAAGGCAATGCGTTTGTCAAGTATTTTTAGAGCAAGTATTAGCCCGATCGCCCTTTCGACTATTCTAGTCTGCGCCTGCAGCGTTTCTGCCTCACAACCGAGGGCTGCAGTAGTGTTGGTGCAGCAACAATTGCCAGAGCAGCAAATTAAAGCAGAAATTCGCGATCGAGTTCAAGAAGAAGTTGACACTGCTTTCGGGCGCACGGCGACACTGCTAAACGGGCTGGTAATTGCTTTAACTTTGCTTCCGACAGCAGCCGGAGTCGGGGTTTGGTTTCTGTTTAATAAATTGTCCCAGCAGACAACAAATGCTCGGCAAGAAATCGAAAGTCTCCATTATGATACCATCTCTCAATTAAAACTATTAATTTCCGATGCTGAAGGCATTTTAGGGGAAATTAAACACCAAAGTCACCAAGCGGATGCAGAAACAGACTTGTTATTGCCCGATGCCCAAATTCAAGAATTTACTCCGGTTAACTACGGCAATTACCAACAGTTATTGACGGCGGGAGACTATGCCAAACAGGGAGATGCTTGTTTCTTTGAAAACCGCTACGAAGATGCGATCGCAGCTTACAATCTCGCCCTGCAAATTCAGCCGGATTTAGCAGATACCTGGAACAACCGGGGAGTAGTGCTCACAAGAATGCAGCGCTATCCAGAGGCGATCGCCTCCTACGAACAAGCTACGACAATTCGCCCGCAGTATCCCGACGCTTGGAACAACCGAGGCGTAGTATTGTTGGAATTGCAGAAGTACCCGGAGGCGATCGGCTGTTACGAACAAGCCATCCAAGCCAAACCCGACTACGCCGACGCTTGGAACAACCGAGGCGTTGCTTTTTCCAAAATGCAGGAATACGAACAAGCAGTAATTTCCTACAATAAAGCCCTACAAATCAAGAATGATTATACAGACGCTTGGAACAATCGAGGCGTTGCACTCTCAAAACTGCAAAAATACGAAGCAGCGATCGATTCCTACGAAAATGCTGCTAAAATTCGACCGGATTTCTATAGAATATGGTACAATAAAGCCCGATGCTATGCGCTACAAGGTAAAATTGAATTAGCAATTGAAAATTTAAAGCGCGCCCTCAATCTCAATCCTAATTTGTGTAAACAGTTAGCAAAAACAGAAGTTGATTTAGAAAAAATTCGCGAACACGATGCGTTCAAGCAGTTGATTAATTAATACCGTCTGGAACACCAGCATTGAGAAACCGGATTTCTCTCGAAAAATCTTTGGTAGGATGCCAAACTAATCTAAGAAACCCGGTTTCTGGTTCTAGCCTCTACTCTATAAATACTTCTTCAACAACAAACCCATTTTATCCTTAGTTCTGGCAGGCACTCGATCCAGCGGAGTCAGAATTGCATATTTTAAAGCAGAATGCGATTCGGAAACCGGAGGATTTTCTGTTAGCATCCGTACAGTTTTTTGAATAACTTTCTGGGCATTTTCCGCATTGCGGTGCAAATTGGCAATCACCATTTCTACGGTTACGCTGTCGTGATCTTCGTGCCAGCAGTCGTAATCGGTGACTAATGCTAAAGTTGCATAGGCAATTTCTGCTTCTCTGGCTAATTTTGCTTCGGGCAAATTTGTCATCCCGATGACTGTCGCCCCCCAACTGCGGTAAAGATTTGATTCTGCTTTTGTGGAAAATGCCGGGCCTTCCATGCAGACGTAAGTACCGCCTCGGTGCAGGGTAACATCGGGGATGTCTAAGGATTCGATCGCACTTGCCAACACTTTAGCCAATTCGCCGCAAATCGGGTCGCCAAATGTAATGTGACCGACTATTCCTTCTCCAAAAAAAGTAGAATCTCGATTTTTTGTGCGATCGATAAACTGATCCGGCACTACCATATCTAAAGGTTTTGCCTCTGCTTTCAGAGAACCAACCGCCGACGCTGAGATTAAATACTCAACTCCCAAACTCTTCATTGCATAAATATTTGCCCGATACGGCACTTCTGAGGGCAAAAAAGTGTGGTTGCGGCCGTGTCTAGCCAGAAATGCTACCGGCGTACCGTCCAAGGTTCCCACAATTGCGGCATCCGACGGCGCTCCAAAAGGTGTATCAATTTTTACCTCTTCCACATCTTGGAGGGCTGCCATTTTATATAAACCGCTGCCACCGATAATTCCGATCTTTGCTTGTGCCATTTTTTACCTTCCGCCTGAGTTTCACAACAGTGATTCTATCGGGCCACCGTTAAGTTAGCGTAAATATTCTTAAACATTTCATGACAATAGTCACCAGACACACACTATATTATTTATAAAGCTATGTGATTTCAATCACAATATAACTTCACAAAATCTTTAAAAATAAAAGTACAGAGTTATGTTAAGTATTTTCAGGGTATGAAGACCATGACAGTAAGTTCTGCTAGCCTCCCCAAAATCTCTGTGGAGGCGATCGCCCAGCGCATCTTTGCCTTCCGCCAAATTACCCCCCTCGACAGACAACTGCTTCACTCAGCAGTCCTCAACGGGCTCGACCAAAAAGACCATTTTCACATTAACCGATTGTGTGAGGGCATCCAAAACGGATTGATTCTGGTTGTGGAATAACTGGGCTGTACTATCTCTGACTAGATTGAGAAGTTATTCTAAAATTTATGTTCGAGTCTGTATCTGCTGAAACTAAGTTCTGGCCGTCTTTTTCCTTTTGCGATCGATCCACATCAGAAATAATCATATTTAAATATTATCGATCGAACTTTAACAACCAAAAACCTGTATAAGTCATACCGCTGTCATCAGGCTGCACTAACAAAAAATGCAATCCTTTACTTAATTGCTGGCGCTGTTGGTAAATTTCTGCAGCCGCCTTCACCTCCGTATCTTCAAAAGTAGCCACAACCCACCTCTCTGCCAATCCAGCTTCCAAAATCAATCCATCTGGAGCACCAGCAATATAATTCAAAGCAAAAGGTTTCACATCCTGAAGCCATTTAGCCAACCGCATCGACTGTCGCCCGCCGTCAATCACAACACCGGGCACCGGTACTGTGGAAGCTAAGCCCAAAGTCAGCGGTAGCAGCAATTCAGGCATTTCCAATATTGGTATGGGACGTTCTTGAAAAGCTTCTACAATATCGCCTGCGGCTAGGGAAGCAAAACGCCAGCCATCACCCCAAAGGTTTTCGGGTAAAGGAACCGGCGGCGGAGTCTCAAGGGCGATCGGGCTGTAATTTTCGGCTGTATAATTAGGCATACTCGAATATTCTGCTGCCCGTTTTTGCAGCAGCAATTTCAAAGCTGCAGTGCGACGAGTCGCTTCTACTTTGATACCCAAAACCTTGCCCGCAGCTTCGATCAAACTGAGAGATTGAGGCCTAAATACTTGAATCAAATCCGGCAAATTCTGAATTTGAGCTTGCTGGTGCAACTGCGCCGCCAGCCAATTAGAATTAGCTTCCGACTGGCTGCAAAAAGCGCTAAATTGAAAAGTGTGTGCGACGTCGCAAATTAATAATTCCCACAATGGTTTACCTGTTTCGTCTTGCAGGGGGCGGCGGTAAAAATCGGCTTGCCAAATACGCATGGGAGTTAAAAAATAAAATCTACAACTCAATAATTTTAATATAACCAGGGAACACTGCGTTTTTTTTACGAAAATCCTACACGGTAATCCGCAGTAAGGGTAAAAAACTGGCTTCTTTGTCTGGAGTGCATCCGAGACTCTATAAAAAAACTGGTTTCTTCGATATTGATGCGATCGCGCACTGTATTATTTAAGATGGTTAACCAAATACATATCCATTTCGCCCTTATTTTTAGCAAAGATTTTCCCTCGATATTCACATTCACAAAAATCCTTAACTAATTCAAACGTTGCACTAGAAATATTAATTTTTCCAGGCACACCCGAAGATTCCATCCGAGATGCAGTATTAACTGTATCTCCCCAGACATCATAGGCAAACTTCTTATTCCCAATTACTCCAGCAAGTATTGGGCCTGAATGAATACCGATCCTGATATCCCAATAAGGAATGTTTTGTTGAGCTTTATGCACTTTTCGCAACTCCATAAATTGTTGAATTTCTAGAGCTCCGAGTACAGCATCAAAGGCGTGTGTTGCTCTTGGAACCGGAATTCCCGCCGCACACATATAGCTGTCGCCAATAGTTTTTAATTTTTCCAAACAATATTTATCCATCACTCGATCGAAATAAGAAAAACAGTAGTCTAGTTCGTCAACTAAATCTCGCGGAGTCATCTTTTCAGATAACTTAGTAAAGTCTTGAAAATCCGTAAATAAAACCGATACGCAATCATAATGAACGGGTTCCACTTTGCCGTTATTTTTGAGTTCCTCGGCAATTTTAACCGGCAGTACATTCAACAGTAGCTGGTCGGATTTGTGCTTTTCGGCATCGAGTTCCAAATACAGATTATTCATCTCTTTAAAGCGTTCGGCATTGCGGATTGCTGAGGATAGTTGCAAAGCCAAAAGATAGCCAATTCGCAGGTCTTCTTGAGTGTAAGATCGCGGCTTGGTTGTGGCAAAATTAATTGTTCCTAAAACTTTACCTTCGCTTTCCAAAGGAAGAATAATTTGTGAAGAGTAGGGCGACAAAATAGCAGTAGCACCCGCTTCTTGAATTAATTGAGGTTGACGTGTTTTGAAGGCTTTGTTAATTGGGCTGCTGTCTGGTAGGGCAGCAATCTCTATAGGGATATGCTTGCCAAATAAAGTCGTGCAACTGCTAGAGCTGTGCAGGCAAACGCTACAGTGTTCAAAGTCTAGCAGCCATTTGGCTTGCTTGCCTACTACCCGCAAAATCTGATTGAGATCGAGGGTGCGGTTAATGGCAGTGGCAATTTCATTGACGGCTGCAATGCGGATAGAAAGCGCCTGAGTTTCTGCTAACAAACGGCGGGCAGTTAACAAAAGTTCTTCTCGGTCTTGCTCTTCTAGCCGTTCGCCCATAATAGGGGTATGAGATTATAGATCAATACGGTTTACTTAAGACGATCCAGGCGGTAAAAGGTTATGAAAAATTAATCAATACTGCGATTGCTTCGTTCTTCGTTCCGGGAGCATCTGAGTTTTGCAAAAAGCATTTTTTTTATTGAGCGTGCCAGCACCTCAAGAGCTAGCGTATTGTACAACTCGCGAGTTCTTGAGATGCTCGCACGCTCAATAAAAAACACCAGATGCTCCTCCTTCGTTCTTCTTGTGGGATAATCTTAAGTCAACCGTAGTGGATTATAGATTACAAAGCATCAATTTCTAGGGCAATTGCATCGGTATATCGATTGACAAAGCTAAACAAATCTGCTGTGGCAATAATCTCAAATATTTCCGCATCATCTAGCCCTAAATCCCGCAGATTTTGGTAATGAGCTTCTGTCATTTCCAGGGGTTTTGTAGCCGCCAGCAAGCCAAAGCTAATGACAGCTTTATCGCGTTTTGGCAGAGGGCAGTTGGCAAAGTCAGAAACTAGGGTTCGCAGGACTTCTTCGCTCATCCCCAAGGCAGACAATCCGTGCAGGTGAACTTGGAGAGCGTACTGGCTGTTATTGAATTGGGAAATAGCGATACCGACCATTTCTTTAAGAGTTCTGGGTAAGTCTCCTTGCAGGATTGTTCCCCGGAATTTTTTCCAATTTGCTTCTAATAAGTCTGGGTTGATTGCCATTGACTTGAACAGGTTGGGGACGATACCAAACCCCAGTTCTGTCAAAATTTCTTCGTAGACTTCTTTGGCTTTAGGATCTGTAATTTCCTCGTATTCGATCAGTGGAAAGTGTGTCATGGTTTTATTAAAGTTTACGACTGTTAGGTGTGGTTGGGATTGCCGCAGTTTTTATGTAACGCCACCGCAAGGGTTACGTTACCAAATCTTTTGGCTTTAGTAGGATTGATGATAAAATGCACCGCTGTCAGCAAACCGCGAATTTTGAAAATGAGCTAGCAACAAATCTAACTTTTGAGGCTCAATTAAATTTACTATTATAGCAATCATTGGAGCAAATAAAACTCTGTTGCGATCGCGCCTGATACTAATATTAAACTGTCTCAAGAGCTAGCGTCAAGCACCGGCAGTCGATCGCGCTTGTGGGGCGAAATTTCAGCAAAACTCTTGAATTGGATAGTACGGCCAGGTTCGCGAATTTTCCGGCAAAAAAACTACGTTCGATCGCCCGATCAAACTCCACAAATTCGAGATCATCTGATGCAGCAGGGCGCAGAAGGGAAAAAACAAAATGCTGTGCGATCTCGTTTATTTAATTGGCAGTTTGGGCGATCGACAACCCATAGCCCAGACAAGCTACGCTAATGCCTGCAACAAGAGTTATTATAATAAGCTGTAAACTTTTATCTTTGTCGCTGCATTTATGAACCCTGCCCTTACTCAGTTTGGCGCTCAGATGTCCCACCTCACCGGCGTGCGGGCGATCATGAAAGATATTATTGAAACTCTCAGAGCCGGCAGCGGGCAGGAGTTTATCAATTTGAGCGCGGGAAATCCGGTGATTTTGCCCGAAGTCGAGAAATTGTGGCGCGATTGCACGGCCGAACTTCTGGCGAGCCCGGAATACGGCGAAGTGGTTTGCCGCTACGGTTCCAGTCAAGGCTATCAGCCGTTAATCGATGCTGTAGTGACGGATTTTAACCAGCGTTACGGACTGAATTTGACGGATCGCAATGTCCTAATTACTCCCGGAAGTCAATCAATTTACTTTTACGCAGCCAACGCTTTCGGCGGCTACACTGCACCGCGAACACAGATTGCCGATCCTAATTCGGAAATCTCCAATTTCAAATCGATCGTCCTACCGCTGAGCCCAGACTACACCGGTTACGGCGGCGTGAGCTTAATTCCCGAAGCGGTAATCGCTTGCAAACCCACCCTCGATATTGATGCAGCCGCGCACAGATTCAAATACCGGCCGGATTTCAGCCAACTGTCGATCGACCAAACCACCGGTTGCGTCATCTTTTCCCGTCCCTGCAACCCCACCGGCAACGTTCTCACCAACGACGAAGTTCAAAAAATAGCAGATTTAGCCGCTGTTTTCGACGTGCCGGTGTTCGTCGATTCCGCCTACGCCCCTCCTTTCCCCTCCTTGAATTTTACCGAAATGACACCGATTTTCGGCGGCAATATCGTGCATTGCATGAGTTTGTCAAAAGCGGGATTGCCGGGAGAAAGAATCGGAATTGCGATCGGCGATCGAAACATTATTCAAATATTAGAATCTTTTCAGACCAATATGTGCATTCATTCGCCGAGATACGGACAGGCGATCGCCACACGCGCCATTAATTCCGGCGCTCTTGCCGACATTTCCTTCAACGTAATTCGCCCGTACTATCAAAGCAAATTTGCGATCGTAGAAACCACCTTAGAACAATCGATGCCGAAGGATTTGCCGTGGTTCTTGCACCGAGGCGAAGGAGCAATTTTTGCGTGGTTGTGGCTGAAAGATTTGCCAATGACGGATTGGGAACTCTACCAAAAATTGAAAGAAGTCGGCGTAATAGTGGTGCCGGGAAGTTCTTTCTTCCCCGGTTTGCGGGAAGATTGGCAGCACAAACACGAATGTTTGCGAATTAGTTTGACTGCGACAAATGATGAAATTGAGACTGCGATGAAACGATTGGCTCAACTCGTGGAAAAAGTTTATCGCGGCAAATAGGAATACGCTCGAACATATAGTTGCTCAGTTAGCGGAAACAAGAATATGAATATCGATGTTTTACTCCGGTAGATTTCAATTATAGGTTATATCGTGTCCGGTCGATCGACCGCACAGATCCGTTTTGATTATAGTAATCGACCCGACATGATATTAGACCTCTGGCACTAAATCGCCTTCAATCCCTTCAATTGTCTGTGTTAATCGGCATCTATCTGCCTGATATCTGCGGTTTCCGTATCGATCTGTGATATCAAATCCGGTAGCACTCCTCATGATGTTAACTGTTAACAGTTAACAGTCAACAGTCAACAGTCAACAGTGAATTTATTCCGATGCTACCGGATTGGATATGATTTAGGAAGCTAATCTGTTGTATAAAACGGGTGCATCTCCTGCATTTTGAAAAGCACTATTATAAAACTCCTGCACAGATGTTCCAGTAAAAAACCTTCGCAATTTTACAATTAAATCACCCGATAAACAAAACTCAAACTTGCCCAAACATTCACATCCAAAGCCAAATCATCAGTGGAAATCCCCAACTTCTCCACACCCGGAATACTAGCATTGTGCAAATCTTCCAAGACGGCCTGCGCGACAATTAAAGGATTCAACAATTCTCGGATTGGTGAAGCATTCCTCACTTGCAGCATTCCTTCCTCGATCGCCGTCTGAGTTCGAGTGAAGGGTTTTTCACTAAATATAATTAGAGTTTCCCCCAGTCCGATCGGACCCGATACCGCCCAGCCGAAAGTCCCAGGGCCCGGTACAGTCAAATTATCCCCAGGGGCGATCGCCACCGACATCGCTCCGGGATCATTTTCGATCTGAGAATTCATCACCAACAGGTGTCCGGCGTTATCCGACGAAAACACCGCAGCATACACCGGGCGATCGCTTTCGTTAAACAGTCTGTACTGAATTCGCTCGCCCTTGTGGACGCTGAGCATATCGATATTTGCCGATTTCTCGCTGTCTGCGCTCATGGGCTCCAAGCGATAAGTGCGATCGGCTCGCACCGGCTCCCGCTGCACCATCACCTTGGCTTGTGGGGCCATAGTTGACAGCACCGCCCGCACCTTCAGTCGCGAAGACCCCTCATTGACAGTCAGCCGCAGCAACTTCGTCGCCAGCAACGCTTTCAACTGCGGAGCCAACCGCTGCACGGCCACCTTCACCGCTTCTCCCCCGTCGCCCTCGGTGTCGGGAATCGGCCTTTGGGCCAGAGAAAACAAGCCGTAGCGCCGTTGATACAAAACAGGCCGATCCGACGAAGTTTCAGCTAAAATCGTTTCCGGGACTGTGCCAAACCGATAGTCAGCGGGTTGATCGCTCGCTACCACCGAAACTTGCGGCACAGTCGCAAAGCCACTCGTAGCGTCTACCCGCTCGATCCGTTCCAAACCAGAGTCCAAAGCTACTGTCAAACCGATTTTTCGCGGAAATACCCGAATTTCTTCCCTCACGAGTTCGCCGGCGGTTAATTGTCTGTTTGGGCGATCGCCCCCGTCTAAAATTTGAGCCTTAGCAGTCAAGCCCGTGCGAGCCTCCACCAAAAGTAGTGAAGTGTACCCATCGCCTAGGGAATCGCCCTCGATCGATGCAGCAGGCGAACCCACAGCAAATACCGAGTTCCCCGCCCATTCCAAAACCCCCGCCGACAAACCGCCGAGCCACAACTGCACAGTTTGGCCGCCATCTTCCACCGCCGTTACAGCGCCATCAGCCGCCACAGAATTCAACATTAAATTTGAAAAATTAACTGCAGGCGGTGCCGTTAAATTGTCATGGCGAATTTGCGGTTGTTGCAATAACCCCGCCATTTCCTCGACAGTACCTGCGGCGCGACTGAAACTGACGCTGAAACTGCTAGCGGGAGTTGCTAACCACAGAGTTTGGGTGAGGGCGTAGGTAAACAAACCAGCGGTAAATCCGTTCCACTGTTGTTCGGCGGCGAGTTGGGAATTCGCAGCAGCAGCAAGTACCGCGGCCGCCGGACGGAGATTCGATCTCGATCTGAGGCCTTGGGCAAACGTTAATTCTCCGATGCTTTGCTGGCCGATGGTGGAGCGCGGACGGGAGCGAATGCGAAAGTTGCCGTTTTTGGGCAATTTTTGATAGGTGTAGCTGGTGTCGAGGATGGCGATCGCATTTTCTGTCGGGAGCGATCGCATCAACAGCAGCAGCGTTTCCTCTGAAATATCGTTCACCGCTCGGTTTGCTAACAGCGGTACAACGTCATCCGCCGGCACCAAACTATTGTGCAATTTGCCTGGAGTGTCGATCGAACCGACTCGACTACCGCAGCCGCTAAAGTGAAAAATCACCGCATCGCCTGGTTTTGCTTGTTCGGTTAAATGAGTGACAAAAGCCGTCTCGATATTTTCCCTCGTAGCTCGATCGTCAGTCAAAGTCAGAATGTCCGACGGCGCAAATCCAAACCGATCGATCAGTAATTCCCGCTGTAATTCCACATCCGTCACGCAGCCATACAGAGGCGAGTCTGGATATTTATTGATCCCCACCAACAAAGCCAATTTACGCGCAGTCGGCTGGGCTAAGGCTTGGAGGTAGCGATCGCCCAACCGCAACCACAAAGTTTCGCTGATGCCGATCGCGGCCAGCATCCGGCCAGCTTGCTGTAAAAATTCCCGCCGCTTCAGTCCCATTTTTAAATAGCTGTGAATTTTATGTTGTGAATTTTAACTTAAATACCCCTCAATATTTTTTGGGGATTTAATTATATCCGGGCTGATGCAGAACCTTGATATTGCAGATTTGCACAGCACGCCGAGAACCCTATAACTAGCGGGTACAACCACCGTTTGGCTAATCAGTGTCCGGTGCGGCGTGCATCGCCGGCGGTGCACGCCGCACCCTACCACTATAAGTAACCTATCAAACCACTTTTTGCCTAATTTTTGTAGATGGTGACTGTTAATTATTCAGATATTTTTTAACTTTTAAGTTAAAATTTTTGAGTTTCAAGGTGAAATTTTCACATTTCCCACTCAAAACTCAAAAATTTTAACTTTTCAGAATGCCACCAATACCAAAGTTCAAGACTTAAATCTCGTAACTAAAAATATTCATAGCCTTAGCTAATTCGGCTGCAACTTCCGGTCGAGAAAACTGTGGCGGCGGTAATTTTCCAGCCCGCAGCATTTCCCGCACCTTGGTTCCAGACAAATGCACCCGTTGTTCGGGACTGCTGGGACTTGTTTTAGTTGTAGCCATTTGTTCCGTCAGCTTGCAATAGAAAGCGTGCTCGAATTTCATCGGCACAATTCCCAATTCTCCCGGCTCAAATTCGTCAAAAATGTGTTGGGCATCGTAAGTGCCGTAATAATCGCCAACTCCAGCGTGATCGCGCCCTACAATAAAGTGAGTGCACCCGTAGTTTTTGCGGATTAAAGCATGAAAAATGGCTTCTCTGGGCCCAGCGTAGCGCATCGCCGCCGGATTGATTGCCAAAATTACGCGGTCTTTTGGATAGTATTTTTCTAGCAAAATTTCGTAACAGCGCATCCGCACGTCAGCCGGGATGTCGTCATCTTTAGTCGTCCCTACTAGCGGGTGCAGAAACAAGCCATCTACTGTTTCTAAGGCGCATTTTTGGATATATTCGTGGGCCCGGTGGATGGGATTTCGGGTTTGGAAACCGACTATTGTTTTCCATCCTTTTTCTTTGAACATCTGTCTCGATTTCGCCGGGTCAATCTGATATTGAGGAAACCGGGCGTCTAGTTCGCGTTCCAACAGCCAAACGTCGCCTGCGAGGTTAACCGGCCCGGCTTGGTCTACTACTTGCACGCCCGGGTGTTTGAGGTCGTCGGTACGGTAGACGTTGACGGCTTCTTCTTCTTTGCTGTAGCGGTATTTTTCTGCGAGTTCCAAGATGCCGACAAATTCGCCAGCCGGGGAGTCGAGGCGCACTAATGCGCCTTCTTTGAGGTTGTCGGCGACTGCTTCGCTGACTGAGAGGGTGATGGGAACCGACCAAGGGATGCCGTTGGACAGGCGCATTTCTTTGACGACCGATCGATAATCAGCTTCGTTCATGAACCCTTTGAGGGGGCTCAGGGCTCCGATGGCGATCATTTGCAGGTCAGAGATCGATCGATCCGAAAGCTGAACTCGCGGCAATACTTCTGCTTTGTCAAAAAATTCTTGTCTTTGGTCTAGTGTAGCAATGCGGTTGACCAGGATGCCGCCGTGAGGGGCAATGCGGTCTGAATTCTGGCTCATGTCGATTTGAGGTTTTAGATTTAAGATGTTGGACTTTAGCTACCTATATCCTACCAAGGTGTTGTTACACTTAATTAGTTTTTCTAGTAAACTCCAGCACACACCATACCTTATATTTACAAACTATGATTTATAGGCTAAGCCATGACACTCGATCATTTTTTAGTTAAATATATCGAATGCTGGCAAAAGTATTCCGGCGTGATAAATTTTAAAATTCATACTATATTTTATACCATATTCATAGATATTCAGTCTTAATTTATCGATCTTAACGCCAATTATGGTCAATTTAGCGAACACATAAATCGTAAATTTGATTGTGATTTTACACCATGAAATCCTGTTCTGTCCTGTACTTTAAAATCACATAAAAAAACTAATTTTCAAAAATTAACTGTGCTATTTCAGACAAAAATTAGCCTCTATATTCATCTTTTTTCAAAAAATTGATAATACCACAGTGTTAGCAAGGAAGCAGTTAGCGTGCGCCGCCTTGAGAAGATTATATCACGTCCGGTTGATTCCAATAACAAAAGCCAAGTATTACGGTTATCCATTTAGTAGACTGGACATAATATTATATCAGTCGAAGGATACACTCTAAACTTTTTTAAACAACCATCAAATTGAGTTAATTGATGTCTTAAAAGTAGATTTTAAGGTGCCAAACAAGCCCTTTTTAACTCGCTCAGCGATGCCACGCTCCGCAATATTAAGCAAATAACTATCGAGTTTCACGATTTTATGCCAGGTTCTATGAGCGCTGAGGAAGTTCACACAATTGTAAACAGATTAAAAAGATTGGGTTTTGTCTGCCTCCCATTTTCATATTTGTTCTCTGACATGGATACCTGTGATTTTTGTTTATTAATACAAATCAGTGTAAAGTTCCGTATAAACACTGGGTTAGTTTTCAAATTATAAAGTTACTTTTTATCATAGAAAAAAATAAATCATCTCTACTCTATTCGGTAATTTATCGCCAATAAACTTTTACTAAATATCGGCGATAAATTCAACGTAAACTTAAGCGTCATCCTGTTGAAATTCAATACTATTCAAATCTATAGCTTTTATTTTTTGACAAATAGCTAGTTTGCGACCAACTTGTTATGAAGCATTTTCAGTTGCAATAATTCTTCGCCCAGCAGAGGAGGTAAGGGAATTTGAACTTTCTCCAGCATACTCTGAATCCGATATCTCCAATCGTGACGAGCTAAACTCTCAACATAGTTGCGCTTGTATATCGACTGAAGGCGCTGCGTGTCTTGTAAAAGTTCTTCAATTAATTCCACACTTTGTTGTGGATTGTCTGGTAACTCAATAGTTGCATCTTCCCAGTTCATCAACTCATTATATAGAGGTGTAGTTGGACGTTTTCCAACTATTGCGCCACCAGTCGCAGCACCGTAAAACCACCGCAGGGTAATAAATGAGTAAGGAAACTTACGCATACCAGGATAGAGCGTATCAAATGCTAAGGTAATTTTACTATTTCTCAAAATATGAAATAGTAGGAAACTATCTTCCTCATCTTTACGTTTTTCGTAAGGCAATTTCGGAAATTTTTCTTGGTTCCGGGGTGTCGATTTATAGTAGATTTTTTCGGAACCAGGTTGATTGAATTTATTGAAAAACGCCTTGTGATACTGTTCGGGTATCCGTCCAAAGCTAGTTACATCAATGGAACGTTTGACTTGACACGAACCTTGACCGAGAACATCAGCGCCAAAAGGCAGCAGCGATACTGGGATGTTAAAATGTTGCTGGAGTTCATCTATAACTTCGGGTAGCGCAACGAATAAATGATCTAAATGATAGACATTTTTAGAGTAAATGTTAGGATTCCAGGAGTCGAACACATAACCGATAACAAGATCAAAACGTTGCCGCCACTTAAGTATGCTTGATAGTAGTTCTAAATCTGAGCCTGAGATGCCAATAGTCAGTAAAACATTGGGTTTGTTCGACAATTCAGGTAAAGAGGCTAAATTATATAAACCTGTAGTAGACTTGATAGCTTTACGGACAATTCGATTAGCTAGTGGAGGCAGTTCGGATGACCACTTTAGTAAGTCCCGACCCGATGGTATCAAAAGTTTTGCGTTGCAGGTTCGTACCAGAATATTTTCTAATTCAAAAACTGTGTCCCAGAAGACGCTCGATGATAAACCCCGTGAAGAGAGTATAAAAATATTCATAGCTAGTTGCTTACCTTAGAGTAGTATCCAAAGTATTATAACCTCAAAAAAAGGGTAGATAAATACAAGTGAGAGTATTTATTGGGGAATTAAAAGCGTTGTTTACGATCGCCGAGATAAGTGCAAGCCCTAGATTATGTAGCGATCTATATGAATGGGAGGATCTCATTGTTGTAAAAAAAATTTGGGTGGGAGTACGATCGGCCGTTAAGCCCCTGCTTGACAAAGTGGGGGAGATCCCGATCGCACGATAAAATGCAAAACACAAATTTTTCCCTCCCTTCTTCCTGCTTTGGCGACGATAATTCAATCTTTTTTGCTTCTTTTCTCCAATTTATTCTTTACTTTCCCTCGAACCTCGACATCCATCTGTTGGTTAAATCCGTTACATCCGTTACATCTTGTACCGCGATCGCTGCCGAACTTCCTTCTAAACATTTAACCACTGAACGAGTATCTTGGGAGCCGGCAACAAAATAATTAACAAAAGCCCGATCGCCAGCAACCCCAAAAAATCCCGCCGGTTATCCAATTCGCTAACATCATTCAACGCCGGTTCATCGTTGAGAGGTGTCAGCAATAAAATAATTGCCCACAGCAGCAAACCCTGTTCCAAAAAAGCCAGCAGTAACATACAAACTCTAGCAACTTGCCCGATCGCCATACTTGCTCGCTGGCCGAACATCGCGTGTACAATGTGTCCGCCGTCGAATTGTCCCACCGGCATCAAATTAAACGCCGTCAGGATCAAACCCAAATAACCCGCCACCGCCACCGGATGCAAATTAATCGCAGTTTCCACATTCAAAGCACCGCCCAAAGTTAACTTGCTCAACAAAGTCATCAGCAACGAAAAATTTGGACTAAAAGAGTCAAAGTTTAACATTCCCGACTTTTCCGAAAGCGGTACAATAGTTGAATGCTGCAAACCCCAAATTAATAAGGGCACTGTCGCAACTAAACCCGTAAACGGGCCGGCAATACTAATATCAAATAAAGCTCGGCGGTGGGGAATTGGACTCCGCATTTGAATGAAAGCGCCCAAGGTTCCCAAGAAAAATGGAATCGGAATAAAATAAGGCAAAGTCGTGCGAATTTTATAGAATCGGGCAGCTAAATAGTGTCCTGATTCGTGAAATGCCAAAATTGTAATTAGTGCCAGCGAGTAAGGCAAACCCCGGAGCAACATTGACGGGTTTGACTGCAAAACTTTTTCAGTAACTCCGGCAATTTGTGAGCCGACAATCGTAGTCGTAAACACGGCGATCAGCAGCAAAGCTAAGGCGAAAAAGGGTTTGGTAACAGGTGCAGTTTTGACGGGATTTTCTAGTGATTGGCGGCTGGGGTTAGGAACTATGGCAAAAAAAGGTTGACCGCTCAAACTGTTTTGAAATATGACTAAAAAGCGATCGCCAAAATGCTGTTCCACATTGTCACGAATTGTTTGATAAGCCGCCTCCGGGTTGGTGCGTAATTGTCCGCGACAAATCACAGCCTGCGGGCGAAATTCTAAATCCCGCAAAAAGTAAATTGACCAAGGAAAACAATCGCGCAAACTTGCTTCTTCGGCTGAATCGATCGGGCGCAGGGGCGGTTTTGGCTTGGCAGGTTCGCTCCCCGAGTCTGCTAAAATCTCAGGAGTCGATCGGGTAATTTCCTTGCGTCCCAACTGCACCAAAAACCAGTACAAGACAGGGCAAACCAAAAAAGGTATAATTACCAACTCCGGCGGTGGTGTTTTTTTTGCGTTGTTAACTAAAACCCAACTGCTCCAAATCAGCGCTGGCGTCATCATTACCAGCCACAGCAGCCATACCGGAGTTGTGGTGATGCGGCTGATGCTGCTCTCCAACAAGTAGTAAGATATCAAGCCCAAAACCAACAACCATAGTAAAAAAAACATAATATTTATTACTTCCTTGAAACAACAGAGTTCCGTCTCCAAACAGCCCCGGCTGGTACTGCAAAATATCTTTGCTTTCGCGCCTAACCGGGATACCCTGGGTGCGACAGCCTATTTCATTGTAGAAAACGAATCGAACATCTTAGTGGATTGTCCCCCTTGGGATGAGATTAACCAAGCCTTTTTGGAGGAATGCGGCGGTGTGCGGCTGCTGTTTCTCACCCACCGCGGCGCTATCGCCAAGGCGCGGGAGATTCAGGAAGCCACGGGGTGCGATATCCTGATTCAAGAGCAGGAAGCTTATTTAATGCCGGGATTGCGGGTGACGGTTTTTGAGCGAGAATTTACTTTGAGCGATCGAATGAAAGCATTTTGGACTCCCGGTCACTCTCCTGGTTCCTCTTGTCTTTATGATAGTGGCAGCGGTGGAGTCCTGTTTTCCGGCAGACACTTGCTCCCCAACCGCGAAGGCGCTCCAGTACCCATTCGGACGGCAAAAACTTTTCACTGGCCCAGACAAATTAACAGCGTGAAGTCAATTATCGATGGATTTTCCCCTTCGACTTTACAGTATATTTGCCCCGCTGCGAATACTGGTTTTTTGCGGAAAAAAGGATCTATCGATCGAGCTTTTGAGCAATTAACCAATCTGGATTTAACCGTTTGTTTCCAGAATCAAGCATACCCGGCAGTTGAAACTGACATCTTGCACCATTCTCCATAAGCTCTTAAAAACCGGGTTTCTGAACGATAAATATAGGTTTTGATGCTAAATTTGCGTTCAGAAACCCGGTTTTTGCCACAGGTGCAACATCTCAGTTTCAACCAAGTTTCAATCGCCGTCTTATCTGATCCCGCCGATTTTTATGGAAAAAACCGAAAAACAAAAAATGCTCGCCGGCGAATTATATTTAGGTGCTGACGAGCAATTAATTGCCGAACGCCACCGAGCCCGCCGCCTCGCCAGAACTTACAATTCTACCCGCGAAGACGAACCCGACAAACGGTTAGAAATTCTCGCCGAATGGTTCGGTGCCATCGGCCCCAAAGTCGAAATCGAGCCGCCTTTTTACTGCGACTACGGCAGCAATATTTATGCTGGAAACGGATTGTACATGAATTTTGGCTGCGTAATTCTTGACTGCAATCGAGTTAACATTGGTGAAAATTTGCTATGCGGCCCCAATGTGCAAATTTATACCGCTTTTCACCCCACAGACCCAGAAATTAGACTTTCTGGCCGCGAACTCGCCGCAGAAATTAATATTGGTAATAATGTTTGGATTGGTGGCGGCAGTATTATTTGTCCCGGAGTGACTGTGGGCGATAATAGCACGATCGGCGCAGGTAGCGTTGTGGTCAAAGATATTCCCGCAAATGTCGTGGCGGCCGGGAATCCTTGCCGCATCATCAGGCATTTATAGCGCTTAGAGCCAAAAATGATGTATTGACCGATCGCTCCCTCAATCCCTCAATTCCCCAATCTAAAATCTAAAATTCACGAATCTAAAATCTAAAATCGACTGACTTCTCATCTTTTTGAGAAAGGCTATACCTAGATGTGGTACGATCGACTCGCTGGCGCGATCGGCTCTTTGGAGCTTACCCAACAATTTTAGATATTAGATACAGCCAGTTTGAGATTTTTCAAGTCAAAGCCCCCAGAAAAATCCGTGCAAAAAATCTAAAATCTAAAATCGCTTGATTTTTCGCGAACGGTTTTCAACTCCTACTCAAAAGATTTTTTATGACGACTTCAACAGTTTATCCCACCGCCCCCGATCTCTGCACCGACGACTACATCGCAGTGGGCTTGGCCACCTGCTTCATTAAAGAAGAAGGCGAAGTTCATCAAGTAAAAATCATCGAAGCTATCCCTTCAGCAGCTTTGGAAGCAATTGTCAAGGGCATTCCCACATCTTATGAAATGGCTTGGGGCACGACTTTAGGAGCGGTGCTGGAGGGCGACTCACCCAAAAGGCTGCCGGAATTTCCCTCGGAAGCTCAGTTTAGCGACGAATTCGGCTTTCGGGCGATCGCCGCAGCCCGCACTTACAAAATCCGCCCCCAAGCTCAAGTTCACATTCCGTCAGGAACAGTTCGCAATGACTTTACTTATTCCTTAGAACGCAAAAGAGTCCTCAATTCCGAGCGCATCGTTCGCACTGAAGATAATGTGAAACAGCACGATCACACTCACAAGGTTCTTTAAATTAAGTCGCCCAACAGCGGCAATTTAGCGCCGAAAATAGTTTTGAGTTTTGAAATGTGAATTGAATATTTAATATCAAATCCTCTCTTCATCGGAATAGTAAATTCACTGTTGACTGTTGACTGTTGACTGTTGACTGTTAACATCCAATACGGTTTACTTAAGACGATCCCCCCTAACCCCCCTTAAAAAGGGGGGAACAAGAATCCCCTCTTGCGTCCCCCTTCTTAAGGGGGATTTAGGGGGATCTCCGGGGCATAAATATGTTAAGTGA
>NZ_CAWPRX010000019.1:0-2803 GCF_963890365.1 Tychonema sp. LEGE 07196
GTTGGGCACTCTAAGGGGACTGCCGGTGATAAGCCGAGAGGAAGGTGGGGATGACGTCAAGTCCTCATGGCCCTTACGGGCTGGGCTACACACGTGCTACAATGGTGGTGACAGTGGGCAGCGAGACCGCGAGGTCGAGCTAATCTCCAAAAGCCATCTCAGTTCGGATTGCACTCTGCAACTCGAGTGCATGAAGTTGGAATCGCTAGTAATCGCGGATCAGCATGCCGCGGTGAATACGTTCCCGGGCCTTGTACACACCGCCCGTCACACCATGGGAGTTGGTTTTACCCGAAGGTAGTGCGCTAACCCGCAAGGGAGGCAGCTAACCACGGTAGGGTCAGCGACTGGGGTGAAGTCGTAACAAGGTAGCCGTAGGGGAACCTGCGGCTGGATCACCTCCTTTCTAAGGAAGCTGTGGAATTGGTAAGACGCCTGACCAGATCAGGATGAACCTTCCCGTGCTTTTTAGAACATAGATCGGACCAGTCAGGTCACGATCGAAAACGTAATACGCCGTGGAGATCTTAAGGATCCGGACGGTATGGCGCAGATCGCCGTCCACGTTTCTCTTTCTTCAAAAGGATATGAACCTTTGGTTTGCGCTTCTTTTGCGCTCACGGGCTGTTCGCACCTTTGGTGCTGCCCTGCGCGAGGCGCGCCGGACGACCGGCGACGGACTATCGTCCTGTATGGCGATCGATTGGGCCTTGTGGCTTTTTTGGTTGCTTGAAGCCCAGGAATGGGCCCGTAGCTCAGTCGGTTAGAGCACACGCTTGATAAGCGTGGGGTCGGTAGTTCGAGTCTACCCGGGCCCACCATTTGGTTTGACTGTTCCCTTGACCCTGGCAGTGATGTCGGGTGTTGCGATGGTTGGGGCTGTAGCTCAGCTGGGAGAGCACCTGCTTTGCAAGCAGGGGGTCAGCGGTTCGATCCCGCTCAGCTCCACCAATCTCAATTTGGTGTCGAGAGGGCGGAGATATCCTTTGAAGAAATAAAAGTTTGCATCACTCGAATGAGTGCTGCCTGTTCTGCATACATTGTGAAGAGAAGATTGATCTGGAGGCTTCCAGGTGTGGGATTTATCCCATGTCCGAGCCCGATCCTGATGAACCTTGTGATGGCCTAGCCGGCCGGATCTTGGGGAAGGGTCGGAGGTAGGTAGGAAGCTTGTCGCTCTGGATCGTTCGTTGTTCGTGGCCTTCGGGCCTCGTCTGATGAATGATCGGATTACCGTTGCCTGACCGCGCGGTACCGGATTTAATCTCGAGAAGCTGGTCTTAAAGATCTGGCACAAGTGAGCTGCTCGGCGTAGCTCCAATAAAGTGACCGGATCGAACACGTCGATGGCATCTGAATGGTCTGGTTGTAAAAGGTAGCCGGACTGGTGAGATGATAGGATTTAGGCAGTAGGCAGTAGGTTTTAGGATCTATTGGCTAATGCCTATTGGCTATTGTCTTTCCTATAGATGAGCATTGGCAATGAGAACGATTAAGTGTCGTAAGGGCATTTGGTGGATGCCTTGGCATGCACAGGCGAAGAAGGACGTGATACGCTGCGAAAAGCCGTGGGGAGCTGCGAATAAGCTTTGATCCATGGATATCCGAATGGGGAAACCCACCTTAAATGCTTGGAAAATCATTTTGGTTGTTGGCTTTTTGAGCCAACGGTACGGCGAACGATCGCCGACGGACTATCGTCCTGTATGGGAGTTTCCCTTACAGCGCGGTAGCGCGTCGCCGCTCGTGCGGCGTTCTTCAAAACCAAAATGGTTTCCAAGCATTGTGATAAGGTATCTAACCTTCGAATACATAGGGGTTAGAAGCGAACGCAGGGAACTGAAACATCTAAGTACCTGCAGGAAAGGACATCAACCGAGACTCCGCAAGTAGTGGCGAGCGAACGCGGACCAGGCCAGTGGCAATGAGGAATAAAGCTGAACAGGTTGGAAAGCCTGGCTATAGTGGGTGATAGCCCCGTAAGCGTAGAACACTCATTGTCCTTGAGTAAGGCGGGACACGTGAAATCCTGTCTGAACATGGGGAGACCACTCTCCAAGCCTAAGTACTCGTGCATGACCGATAGCGAACAAGTACCGTGAGGGAAAGGTGAAAAGCACCCCGACAAGGGGAGTGAAATAGAACCTGAAACCGGATGCCTACAAGCAGTCGGAGGGCGCAAGCCTGACGGCGTACCTTTTGTATAATGGGTCAACGACTTAGTGTAACTAGCAAGCTTAAGCCGGTAGGTGTAGGCGCAGCGAAAGCGAGTCTGAATAGCGCGTTCAGTTAGTTGCATTAGACCCGAAACCGAGTGATCTAGCCATGAGCAGGCTGAAGGTTGGGTAACACCAACTGGAGGGCCGAACCCATATCTGTTGCAATAGATCGGGATGACTTGTGGCTAGGGGTGAAAGGCCAATCAAACTCGGAGATAGCTGGTTCTCCGCGAAATCTATTTAGGTAGAGCGTCGACCGAATACCCCAGGGGGTAGAGCACTGGATGGGCTATGGGGACTCACCGTCTTACTGATCCTAACCAAACTCCGAATACCTGGGAGTACTAGTCGGCAGACACACGGCGGGTGCTAACGTCCGTCGTGAAGAGGGCAACAACCCTGACCTCCAGCTAAGGTCCCCAAGTCATGGCTAAGTGGGAAAGGATGTGAGGATCCCAAAACAACCAGGATGTTGGCTTAGAAGCAGCCATCATTTAAAGAAAGCGTAACAGCTCACTGGTCTAAATAAGGGTCTTTGCGCCGAAAATGTAACGGGGCTAAAGCCATGCACCGAAGCTGAGGAT
>NZ_CAWPRX010000020.1:0-26675 GCF_963890365.1 Tychonema sp. LEGE 07196
GGGCTGCTAGCGGCATGAAAGAAGATGAAGTTATTGCTATTTTGCAGGAACTTCTGGAAATTTTAGATTTTGTACACCAGCAAAATGTGATTCACCGCGATGTAAATCCTCGCAATATTCTGCGCCGAAATCGAGACAATAAGTTAGTGTTAATTGACTTTGGAGCAGTTAAAGAAATTACTACTCAAATTACCAATCCTCAGCCGAAGAATAGCTTGAGTGTGAGCATCGGAACTCCCGGTTATATGCCCAGCGAACAAGCTCACGGCAACCCGAAACTCAGCAGCGATATTTATGCTGCAGGTGCGATCGCCATTCAATGTCTCACGGGCATAACTCCGCACCAAATGACCAAAGATCCGAATACAGAGGAAATTATTTGGCAGGATAAAGCATCGGTCAGTTCGGAATTTGCTAAGATTTTAGATAAGATGGTGCGGTACGATTTTCGGCAGCGCTATTCTAGTGCGGGCGAAACGCTGGAAGCTATTAAAGAATTGAAAAATTCTTTCAGCGGTACGGTGCCGGTATTGCCTCCGGTTGCTGCTGCGAAAAAGTCGCCTAAACCAGGTCAAAAACTATATTTAAAAATTGGGGCGATCGCCGGTGTGATTGGCATCATGATTCTCGCATCAATTTATGGTGTACATACTTTTAATTCTGCCAATGCAACTGATTTATACAACCGAGGAAATACGCTTTACAATTTAAGCCGATTTGAAGAAGCTCTGGCAGCTTACGATCGAGCAATAACTCTCAGGCCAGACTACGCGGAAGTTTGGCAGGAAAAAGCTAAAACTTTATATGAATTGAAAAAATATCGGGAATCGCAGTTAGCTTACGATCGAGCAATAGAATTAAAGCCGGAATATTTGGAAGCTTGGACGGGACGCGGTTATGCTTTGGATAAGTTGCAACAGTCTCAAGAGGCGATCGCATCTTTTGACAACGCTTTAAAAATCCAGCCCGACTATGCCGCAGCGTGGGAAGGAAAAGGCGATACTCTGTTAGATTCGCAGCGCTACGAAGAGGCGATCGCATCCTACGAAAAAGCCGTACAATTTCAGCCGAATTCGTACCGTGCGCGGTACAATATGGGGCAAGCTTACCAAAAATTAAAACAGTACGATCGCGCCGTAGAATCCTATCAACAAGCAGTTGAAATCAAATTTGACAATTCTGAGGCTTGGTACAATTTAGGCAATGTTTTCCTAGAATTGAACAAAAATCAAGAAGCTTTGGAAGCCTACGAGAAAGCCGTGCGGTTTCAGCCAAATTTTTATCAAGCCTGGTACAGTAAAGGCATCGCTTTGCTAAAAATGCGGAGGCATGAAGAAGCGGTAGAAGCTTATGAAAAGGCGGTTAAATTAAAACCTGATTCCGATCGAGCATGGTATAATTTAGGCTGGTCGTACCATGAATTGCGTCGGTACGAACAAGCAATTGAGTGTTACAGCAAAGCCTTAGATTTGAATCCGAAAGAATCTCAAGCGTGGTACAATAGAGGTAATGCTCAGTACAATTTGCAGCGTTACGAAGATGCGATCGTCTCTTACAACGAAGCCGTCTATGTCAAGCCGGACTACTCGGAAGCTTGGTACAGCCGCGGCAATGCGCTGGTAGCGGTAAAAAGATACGGAGATGCGATCGCCTCCTATGACAAAGCAATTCGCTACAAGCCGGATTACGGAGCCGCAATCGAGGCAAAAAAGCGAGCAGAAAGTCAGCTAGGAATCATCCAACCAGAGCCAAAACAACAACAATAAATTGTTACTTAAGCAGCTATGAATAAATTGCTAACTAATTAGAACTCTTGCAAAAATCCAAAGCACCCCACCCCAACCCTCCCCTTATTAAGGGGAGGGAGCAAGATTATTCTTGTTTCTCCCCTTAATAAGGGGGGACTAAGGGGGGTAAATTTGATTTTTGCAAGAGGTCTATTGTAGAAAAAATAGGTTCGTAGTAAGGACTTTAGTCCTCTCTCTGCGGGTAAATAAGGACTAAAGTCCTTGCTACAAACACAACTTTCACCGAATAGCAGGACTAATTACCGTAACGCGGCGGCTGTCTACCAACATCGGCCAAAAACCTCGATCGCTCAATGCTTTTACCGCAGCAATAGCGGCATTTTGATCCGTTGTATAAGCGACGAATAAAAAAGGACGCTGGCCGTAGGAAGCCAAGCCTACTTGCGTGCCCAATGCTTGCTTGACTTGGGCGGCTAATTCCGGTTGATTGAAGTAATCTACTAACACTGCATAACCGGGGCCTAGGGCTTGGGGATTGAACCCGATATTGCCGGTTTGAGGATTGGCGATTGGTTCAGAATCGGTTGCTGGTTCAGGGTTGTAGGCGGGCAAATTTTGAGGAAGTGCCGCTGCGGGCGATCGTACTACGTAAGCTTGCAATCCGACAACATCTTCGATATATTTAACCCAATCGCTAGCGATTTGCGAGTCGCGAAAACCACCAACTCGCGTCACCGTATCGTTGATGTACCGACAAACTGTATTGTCAGTATTTCCGGGAAAAGAGCGTTTTGCTCTTTCTTGCTGTTCGGGTGTTCTGGTGACAATTAACAGTAAATATTCGTCGGACTGCGGCGGTTTGCAGCTCGATTCAGCTTTAACAGAACTCGCTAAAATTGTCAATGTCAAAATTGCGATCGTCGTAGCAGAAAATAGGGGAAAAAAGACAAAAAAATTGTACAATTTCCCCGTTAATTTTCCTAGCTTCGCTGTAGATTTTTTTGCTAGTTGAGTCATGCTGTCTGTAGCGATGCGAGTGGGTCGGGAATAGTTGCTGACGGTGCTTGAAACTCACCTGTCAGCACGTATTCTAATCGGAGTTTCAACCAGGTGATAAAGACAGGATCGGTAGAAATAATGGCTGCCGCGGGTTGAGGGCATTTTGCTTTGACTTGGGCCATTGTCGGCGCTTCTATAAAAGCTGGCTGTTTGACCAACCAAAAGTCTATTTGTTTTTCTTGTTCGTTGTAGTTGCGAGTTCTTTCTTTAAACACTTCATCAAGGGCTTCTTCTTCTAGCAAAAAGCGTTGGCTGGCTAAAACGTAGTAGTAGGTTTGCATTTTTGTCAGTTGTTAGGGGTTAGCAGTTAGCGGTTAAAGTCGCCTCTACTGGCTATTTTTGCCTGGGTAGGGGCGGTTTGCCGAGTTGCGGCAGTTTGAGAGTTCTCAACTCTTGTGCCGTTTACTTTACCTTATTTGCTGCCATCTTGGTAGATGTATAGCAAGTTGTGTCTGAAAAATGATTGTGTGAGGGGTTGCGGGAGTTGAGGCGATTTTTTTTTCGGCGGTTGATTTTGTCTGAAATTTAGGTGACAATAGAAAAATATATAGAATTGTACGTCGAATAATTGCCAATTATTGAGGCAATCTGGGGCTGTCACACCGGATTTGGAGTGGTTTGCATATGGAAAGTATTGCGATCGGTATTGCTTGGTGTCTGGCTTGGGGCGAAGGGCGCGAACCTCAATTCGATCCCAGCGTGTTGCAAGAAATGCGGCGGGCGTTGACTTTTGGGGAGGAAGTGCCGGCGGATGTGAGGGAAATTGTCGATCGGGTTCGGGAACTTCTCGCTATTCCCCGCGATATCCCCAAAGGAGAATTTCCAGAAACAATTACCGATTTGCAAAATAAATACCCAAATTTGTGGAATTATACCGGAACAATTGGCTTAGTTTACGGCGGTGCAACTAAAATCAAGCAATATGTGTTTGAAGCCGCCAAACTCCCAGATATCCGGGGGGCATCAGCCTTATTAGATCGGATTAACTTAGTCGATCTGCCTGCTTTCTTTGGCTGTGAAAACGACCAAAATTATCTTCAGTGTCAAAAAGCTAAAAATTACTGCCAGCAAGTTAGATCGAAATGGTTAGATAAACCAGAAAATTTTCCTAAACTTTCAAAAGCCCTGATTTCAGAGTTAATCATCTACTCCACAGGTGGGAATATTTTAGCATTTTGTCCGGCAGCTTTTACAGAAGATTTGGCTGACGCTATTGAAAAACGCTACACGCACGAGACGTTAACTGCTAATTCTTGTGCAGTTGGAGCTAAATTTAAAGCGCTGGAAATTCAGTTTGGTCTATTGCCTGCCGAAATCAATAACAAGACATTTTGGATAGAAAACTATAGAGAAAATCTAGAGAACCCATTAATCAAAGCTTACTTTGAACAACCCGATACATCCCCGAAACAAGCTTTTAAGAATCGCAAGACCTTTAATGAATTGGCGGGAAAGCTAGCAGCTTTATTCAATCAGCGACGGAATGGAAATGATTTTGCCGATCGCCCCAGCCGCCGCTATCCGCCGATGTTTGAAACGCATCCTTATTTGAGGAGAGATGAGAGCGATCGGCGATCGGCTGTTTTCCAAGCTCAAAGCGATCCTAACAATCAAAATAAAGGGCTTCCGGGCGATCCTTGGTTTTCGGAAGCTTTAGCTCGCAAGCGATTAATCGGGCAAATTGCTAAAAAAGAATTACCGTCATCGGGTGAATTGCCGACTTGGTGGGTAGATTCAGGGCTGGAGTGGGATTTTGCAACTCCAGAAAACTTGGAGCCGGGAGCAGTTGAAAGTTGGGTGAATAAGTTTCAGGGATTTTTGCTGCGCCAAACCCATCAAACATATAGCAACTATTACGGCGAGATCCGTTCATCAGATGTCGAAGAAGCGCGATCGGTTAGAGAAATTGGTGATGCTAGCCTAGTCAAAGGTTTTGTTGCTTATATCTACGCTGATGGTAACAACATGGGGGGTTACATTCAGAAAGAAATTAAAAAGCCGGAAGACTACCAGCGTTTCAGCCGAGATATTTTTGAGGCAACTGAAAAGTCTGTGTATGTTGCTCTGAATAAACATCTCAAACCTCACAAGTACAAGCCTGATTCTGATTCGGGCAGACAGAGCAAACAAGAAGTTTGGATTCATCCCTTTGAGATTTTGACTATTGGTGGCGATGATGTGATGTTGATTGTGCCAGCAGATCGAGCATTGGCGATCGCCCAAACGATCGGAGAAGAGTTTGAAATGCTTCTTGTGGAGCGGGGCGATCGCTATCAAGAAAATAACCAAAAATATTTTCCTCAAATTATCCATCGCTACTTGGGAGAGTACCAGGAAACACAACCGCCAACGGGCGATAGACAATGTAAATTAAGTATGTCTGCCGGAGTGCTAATTACGGCTGAAGACACCCCTATCTATTACGCAGAAAAGCTGACCAATCAGTTACTCAAATCAGCAAAAAAGCGAGCAAAAGAGCTGAAAAAAGAGAATTACTATGGCGGAACGGTAGACTTTTTAGTGATGAAATCTGTAACAATGATTTCATCAAATATTGGCGAGTTTCGCAGTCAGGGATTAACCAATGCAGGACCAGGAAAACAAAAATTAAAGCTTTATGCTGCACCTTATACCTTGTACGAACTAGGAGGACTGTTGGAAACGGCTAAAGTTTTGAAGAAAGCAGATTTTCCGCGATCGCAACTCTATCAAATCCGCAGTCTACTAGAAAGGGGAAAACATACAGTCATGCTCAACTACCGTTATTTCCGAGTGCGACTGCAACAAGGACAAGATGAACTGCGAAACCAATTTGAGAATGCGTGGTGTCAACCTTTAACTAATGATGGCAACTTAGCACCTTGGATGACGAACAAAATTGCTCTCTACAGAAATTTGAATTTACTAATCTTCTTTGAAACATTCCCACAAGAAAGATTTAAGTTGCAATACGAAGTTTTGAAGTTACTGCAAACAAACCACTATGAAACTATCTGGAGAGAGTTAGTGGATTTATACCCATTTATTGAAAAACAAGAAAACCAATCAACCACCCCAGTGTCAAACAACAAAGAATACAGCCATGATTGACTTGAATACCTTAATTGACAATCGGGTAATAACTATTCCGCTAACAGCAGTAATTGACACTGCCTTATGTGTGGGTGCGGGTGGTTCTGACGGTTCCCTTGCAGATAAACCAATCGTTCGCAATGCCAAAGGACAATTGTTGATTCCAGCTTCTCAACTAAAAGGAAGATTGCGCCACGAATGCGAAAAGTTAGCGAGGGGACTGGGATGGCAAATTTTTGAATCTCCTGCTGCAGAAGCACTCTGTCCTAGAGAATACCAAGTTTTAGAACAGTTTCGTTCTTTGTATCAAGTGGATGGTTACAGAGGCTATCACTGCTTCATTTCTAAAATTTTTGGCAATCCTATATTGCCATCTAGAATTGTTGTTGATGACTTAATATGCAACTTAGAACGAGAAGATTTACCAGAAGTATTGCGTCCGGGTGTCACTATTAACCGCAGCCGTCGCACCGCTGAAGACCAAAAACTTTTCTTCCTAGAAACTTCCCCAGCTAATGCTCAATTAGAATTTAAGGGAGAGATTCATTTACTGCCAGGTTGTCCAACCTACGCTAAAGCGATAATTGTAGCAGGATTGCGTCACATTCACGCGCTAGGAGGTAGTAAATCTGCGGGGTTGGGTTGGTTAACTTGGAAGGAATTAGAAAAACTGTCGCAGGAAGATTCAGCTTGGCAAGAATTACTACCGGAGGCAAAGTTATGAAGCGGATTAAATTGGAAATTACAGCTTTGTCACCGTTAGCGATCGCAGATAAAAAACCTGGTTCTATCAGCGAAGCAAAAGACCACATTCCCGGTTCTGTCATTCGAGGTACTATCGCTGCTCAAATTTTACAGCAATCCGGTCAATCAAACGAAAATTTAGCTGAAGATGGTCGCGACTTTAAAGAGTTATTTTTAGGAGAAAACCCAGCGATTTTTCAGAATGCTTATCCAGCAGTAGCTAAAAAGAGTGGAGTTGTGACTGAGGAAGTTATGGTGCTGCCAACTACAGCCGTTAGTTCTAAAAATAGCCCTGGATTTAAATCAGATGGAAATGGAGTATTTGATACATTAATTGACCGTTTCTGTGCTGACGTATATAACTTTCCCTACGATCCTAGTTGTCCGAAAGATAAGGGAAGAGTTGAACCATACAGCGGTTTTTACAGTCAAGCCAACCAAAAATATCGCAACCATTCTGTTAGCACTCGTTTTCTGACGCGAGTGGGAATTAATCGCCGTCGCGCTACATCTGAGGAGGAAATCCTTTATAGCATTGAAGTTCTCAACGAATCATTTCTCAAAGACCCGGAGACAAAGGTAAAAAATTGGAATTCTGTTGTTTACCGCAGTTCAATTCTGGTTGAAAATGACGGATTGGCAGTCTCTCTAACGAATTACATCAATCGCAATTCTCAGGTATTTCGTCTGGGTGGTGCTACTTCGCGGGGATTGGGGAAAGTTGCGATCGCAGCCAAGATTGAAGATGCTACATCAGATGTAGAAACTCGAATTAAGACATTTAATCAGCATCTCAAAGAGCGTTGGAATCTCTGGGAAATCTTTGGCAGTCCTAAGCCAGAGGTATCTATAGATCGTACTTATTTTACGCTTGATTTGCAGTCTCCCGCTATTCTGACTGAAAATTGGCAGCGAACTACGGTAATTTCACCAAAAATGTTGTGTCAATTTGTCGGTATAGAGGATGAATACTGTAAAATGAATCAAGAAGAGCGAGACAAATTTCTCAAACTAGAAGTAGCCTACAGCAGCTACGAGTATCTCTCGGGCTGGAATTCTGCTTGGGGACTGCTGAAGGATATGGAATTAATCACTAATAGAGGGGGTGTGTATTTGTTCAGCACCGATCGACAAGATGTGTGGTTTGACAAGTTAAAGGATTTAGAATTGAAAGGTGCGGGCGATCGTACTTGCGAAGGCTTCGGTCAAATTCAAATTTGCAACGAATTTCACCTTGTAATGAGAGAGGAGGCAGTGTAAACATGAAAACATCGTACAGTATCGGTTTAGAAGAGCAATTAACTTTGCGGCTTGAGACAGAAATTAGAAGAGAGTTGGATGATATTATAATTAAAATGCAAAGAATTGCTTTAGAATTTAAGATCGAGCAAGTCAAAGAGCGATCGCCATTTAAAAATGTGCTTGTTGTAGCAACTGAAACAACATCTTCTCTGGAGGTAATCAAAAACTATATTCGCTATCAAGTAGGTCGCCAACAAAGCAGTAAAATCTGGAAGCTAGAACGCACTGACAATGGTAAAAAACAAATTTTTGCCGACGCAGTTGTTCTGCAAATTAACGAGTTAGCCAATAACTTCCAAAAGATTATCGATTCTATTAACAAGAGTTTGGATGAAGAAATCGATTTATTGCTGGTAGAGGAAATACGCTCCCTATCGGACGATAAAATAGATTCAATATTGTCAAAAGATATTGAACCAGAGTTGAAAAAAAAACTTGAATTACTGAAACAAGACTCCGCTAAAATAGAGAGCATGAATTTAATTAAAAAGTATATACAAGATAATGAGGATGGGTCTACAAGACGAAAAAACTTGGAGGCTCTTAAAAAACATTTGCAAGCAAGCGAACAGAATGTAAGACAGTCTGTACACCTTAATTTAGCTCGACTCTATCTGGGCTATCTCAGTCGCGAACACACGGCGCTATTGGGGAATAAAAAAGATAGTAAAGAGTAGGTTATGCTTCTCGTTACCTCAAGTATTTGAAAGGCGAGCAAAGCCTCTAACTATCTACAACTGTATTCCGTAAATGAATAGGAGATTTTAAAATGGTTAAAAGAGTTATATGTTCTGTGGGTATCAGCGCTGCCAGAACACTTTCAGGAGTTAAAGCATGGGAGCTAACTAATTGGGTTCAACAGCAAGCAAGTCAGGAATATGCTGCTGAAAAAATATTTTATACCTTCCGCGATATCCTTCCAGAAGGAGCAAGTTTGAAGAATGACTTATCTGCCGAAATACATTCTCTTGTTCGGATTGGCATTACCAAAGAGGATACAGTAATCTTGCTTACTTCAAGTACAGACGACGGATATTGTTGCGCGCTTGCGGTTGAGAAATACCTGAAGCATCATTGGAACGGAATAGAGGTTAAAGTAGAAAAAGTTAAAGGGTTGCAAGTCTTAGATGCTGAACTTTTCCGAACAACTGGCATCGTTGAATTTGTACGGCATATTATTAGAGAAGTTAATAGCTATGGAGCAAGTAATATTATTCTGAACCCAACTGGAGGATATAAAGCACTGGTTCCTTACACGGTTTTGCTAGGGATGCTGAAAGGAGTTAAGTGTGATTATATTTTTGAACAGTCAACTACAGTTTTAGAATTACCTCCACTTCCTGTAGAATTTAAGCGATCGCAATTTGAAGCTTATAAAGATTTACTTGAAAAAATTGAGCGCGAGACAGCAATTACTCAAGCAGAATGGGAAAATAGTGTCCCTTATTCTGAAAGAGCAGCGTTTGAACCGCTAATTGAGTTTTCCCAGGAAGGAGTAACTATTTCGGGTGTAGGTTTCTTGTTTCTTGAGGAAATGCGTAAGCCTTCAGTTTTAGTTCCCTTTCTTTCTCAAAAGGCTATCAGAGATTGTTTTGATAATTTGGCGGAACTAGATGACTGCGATCCATTTCGCTTTCTGTCGCGAGTTGCTGCTTCCAAAGATGCTTTTCAGCTAGCGGAACATATTAATGCTGGTAATGGATTGCGCTGGCTAAAGCCTGGTGGAACGACCGATCGCTATTTAGTATCTGTGGAAGGTTGGCGTATGCTGGTGTGGAGAGCCATCCGCGAAGACCAGGAAGGCCCCAGATATGCAAGTAAAGTTACAGTCAATCCTGCTGAACGGCGCTCTTATTCTCCTTTCATGCGTATGGATTTTGTGAATTAATTAATGAGGATAACTTTATGTTTGACACATTCAAAAACCGTCTAGAAATCACAGGAAGATTGACAACTGTAACCGCGTTACGCATTAGTAAAGGTCGATCTACCGAACCGATAGGCTCCGATTTACCTGTAATCAAAGATGCTTTGGGTAGACCTTTGATTCCCGGTTCGAGTTTTAAAGGTGCGCTGCGATCGCGCCTCGAAAGCTTCCTGCGAGGAATTGTGGGGAGCGATCGCAAATTAGTCGCCAATCCAGCCATTGAGAATGAATGGTCAATTACCGCTCAGGAAATGAAGCAAATTAAACAAAATTTCCCAGATGACCAAGCTCTAACTGATGAAATTCTCAAGCATACAGATTTAGTTTCTCATCTCTTTGGTTCTCCTTGGATCGCCAGCAAATTCCAAGTCCGCGACTTAACCGTACAATCCGATGCGTGGTTCGGACAATATCAAGAACGAGATGGAGTAGCCATTGACAGAGACACAGAAACCGCCGCAGATGGCAAACTTTACGACTACCAAGTTGTCCCCGCCGCAACTCCCTTTGATTTTAAAGCAGTAGTTGAAAATGCTCATGATTGGGAATTGGGCTTGTTGGCGATCGGCTTGCATCAATTTGAGACAGAACAAATTCCCTTGGGTGGGGGGCGATCGCGCGGCTTAGGTGTGGTTAAGCTAGAAATTGATGAAATGCGCTGGTTTGACTATCCTGAAGATAGACCTGACTTGCTAATGGAATATTTGAAAAAATTGGTTATGGAAGACAATAGTGCCTATGAAGATGCAAGAGAATTTAAAGACAATTGGGTGCAAAAGCTTATTGAGCATATAAACGATAAAGTTTTCGACAAATCTCAAGCAAAATCTCCGAGGTAAATATGGCTTTCAGCAATTATCAAGAACTAGGCGAAGTTCTTAAAAAGTTTCAGATTTATTACACAGAAGTCAATTTCATAGGCGAAACTGAGTTTGATATTCCTAGCTGCTTTCTAAAAGATTTGGAAATTGTCATGCAGGATGGATTACCCGATCATTCAGAATTTACAATTTGTGAGAACTTGATTTATCCAGTTGTTAAAGAAGTTTGGAAACATTATCGTACTAAATTTGTTTTGTGGAGTCATAAATATCTCACGGATTGCGAAAACTCTGAAAAATTTCCTGAATATATTTTGGCTAAACGCTCTCATTTGGGAAAAGTCGTTTTTGATAAACCTTATTTGGTATTAGTCGATGCTAAGCAAGATAGATTTCATGAAGGGTGGGTTCAATGTCTTGTTGAAATGATTGTTGCACAGCAGACTGGCGATCGAACAAATAACACTATTTTTGGAATTGTTTCCCACGGTAGACTTTGGGAATTTGCAAAACTTGAAGGAGATAAATTTATATGCAATAGAAAATCCTATACAATTCAGGAAATCGAGCGACTCTTTGCTGCCGTCAACTATGTTTTCCAACAGTGTGAAGTTCAGCTAAATCAGTTAGTAGTGGCTTAATTCCCAACCATCTCTCAACCTACTCAACTATGCACAAACGATTTGTCAACCACTGTACCATTAACTTAACTCTCATTCCCGACGGCCCAATTCTCATCAAATCCGGCAAAGAAGGAGCCGATCCGACTAAACCCGATATGGAATTTGTCGAGACTTACCACGCAGGAGGAAAGTCAATTTATCTACCTGGAAGCAGTTTAAAAGGTGCCATCCGCGCTCATGCTGAAAGGATCGTTAGAACTGTAGGAAGCGAACGTTATAACTCGCAAAAACCAAATTTACCTTGGGCTAACGATCCTTTAAATGACAAGTATGACTATTTGAAAGATAAATCAGCATCAGAGATTTACAAACTCTCCTGCTTTACTGACCAAATGTTTGGCAATACTTCTATAGCCAGTCGCGTCAGAATAGAAGATGCTTATCCTGACAAAGATAAACCAAAGCCAAAATTTGAAGAACGAAATGGAGTAGCGATCGATCGCGTTTTCGGTTCCGTAGCCGTTGGCCCCTTCAACTACCAAGTCTGCACCGCCGGAGAATTTCGCACTAAAATACATCTCAAAAACTTTTCTTTAGCACAATTAGGCTTAATTGGCTTAGTTTTGCGAGACTTAAACGATGGCTGGTTTGGTTTGGGTTTTGCTAAATCTCGCGGTTTGGGAACGGTACAAGTGAAATTTAATTCAGCTAAAGTGCAATATCCGGGCTGTGTTTTAAATGGCCACCAAATTCGCGCTATTGGCAGTCAAAAACAATGGGATCATACCTCATTGTTGGGTGCGGGAGAATTTCTCGAATTAACCGAAGCACAAGCTTATGGCTTCCCTTCAGAAGATAGAAAAGAAACTCCTGTTGGCGCTCAAACTATGGATTTAGATTTTGGAGTGCAGCTAACTTGGTCGGGAGATATACAGGTAAAAGATTTGTTTGCTAGAGCAGTGACTTCTTGGAGTCAGTTATTGCAGCGAGGAACAGCAGCATGAGAGATGGATTTGTCAGTTACAAACTGGTTGCTTCAAAAGAGGATTTGCAAGCATTGCTAAGCCATCGAGAGTTAAAGGTTGAACCCAGCTATTACTTTCTCTGTTGGTCGCACAAAGTCAGCGGTATTAGGAGAACGCCACCGGATGCGAAGGATTTTCCCATTCCTGAAGGGCAAATGTTTAACTCTAAATTTGAACTGCGCTGGAAAAAACAGGGAACGGGTTACGAAGTTTTACTGCTTAGTGTTGAACCTAAAAATGAGTTAGGATTTGAAGAAATTCCGGGGAAGTGGAAAGCGGACGATCGCTCTGCCTACTTCTACAGCGCAGGTGAAACCAGATTTCCCAAAGGTTTCACTTTTAAAGATGAAAATGACAAAGATATCGACCCGACAAAATTTCCACTGGGTCAGCGATGTTTTCAAGATGGCGCAACTGCAACCGTACATTTTGTTTCCCTCACAGTTGGAACAGAAAAATGACTGGAAATCGCCCTAGACCACCTCAACCACCTAACCGTCCCAGTTTGAGTTCAGCCTCGCCTGAATTGCCACCAAAACCTTATGCTTTTGTCTCGTTTCCTACAGAGCGTCCGGTTTTGCAGCGTCCAGCCGGACACGACAAATATAAGAGCGATCGCATCCACGGAACTCTGTTTCTCATCCTAAAAGTTCAGACTTCTTTGCACGTTTCTACCGGAGTTGTGGTCATGGGTAGCGATATCGGCAGTCGCCTGCCCCTGATTAAAACAATGGTGCAAGCAACCGACCAAAAACTATCGATTCAAGGCAGTTCTTTAAAAGGCTGCATTCGTGCTGTTTACGAAGCAATTACTAACAGCACTTTGGCAGTAGTTACTTCAAGATATAAGGACAAAATACCGCCGGAACGTTTGCCGTGCAAAAAGAAAGACGAACTTTGTCCGGCAAGTCAAGTATTTGGTGCTTTGGACTGGCAAGGATTAATTGAGTTTAGCGATGCCAAGTGTGAAAAAAGTGGTTTTGCAACAGGATTTATGCCATCTTTATATCGTCCTCGACCTGACCAGAGTTCGGCATATTTTGACGGACGCGGGAAAGTAGCAGGCCGCAAGTTTTACTATCACGCAATTCGGGCGATCGACAAAGGTCAAGATCGAGGAATTACCGTTCAGCAAGCGGCTAAAGAGTATACTTTCAAAACACAGATACAATTCAAAAACTTAACAGCAGCAGAGTTAGGAACGCTGTTGATTGTGTTGGGGCAAGATCCAAAATATGCGATCGCCCTCAAGGTAGGCGGCGGTAAGCCGATCGGCATGGGAACGATGACTGTGGAAGTAACAGCAGCAAGGGTGTTGCAGAATCAGGGAGATTTGCGCGATCGCTATTCCTCCTACAAACCTTCAGAATCTGACAGCATGAATGGCACAGAATTGCAACAATTTATGCAAATAAATATTCAAGCTGCTCATTCTAGTTTAGTGCAAGCAACTCAACTGCAACAACTAGCTGAAGTGTTGAAATATCCGACCGATCGCGAACCGCCAACAGGAATGTATTAAAGATGTCTACACCTGAATTAATGACTGAATCGTTGACTGAAGAACAATGGAAAATCGCCCATGAGATCGCGCAAAATCTGGCCAAAGATAATACTGATGTCAATGAATTTAAAAAGGCGATCGCCTATCTCCGCAATGCAGTTAATCAAAATAAAGCTGATGCCACTTCCAGGTTTTTCAAGTATCTTAAAATCCTTGTCGGTAATGGCAGACAAATCGGACACAGCGGCAAAACCACAGGTTATTACCGCAGCATCGACAAAGCTTGTAGCGATTGTCTCAAAGGATTTCAAGGGGATGCTAGCACTTTGCTGCAAATTTTAGGTTGGGCATCTCGTTTGATGCGTTACTACAAAGAAGCGGGGCCGATTGGAGAAGTTTCAGTCCCAGTTTTAGAGTCAGCGAGACAAGTTGAAATTGCTAAGGCGATGGGCAGTCATGAGTTTGCAGTGGGTCAAATTGTCGAAGCCAAAGTTACTGCTGTCAAAGGGAACAAAGTAACTTATGAAATTCTGGGAACTATCAGGCTAACTGAAAAAGAACCGAAAAAAGCACAATCTTTTTCTGAAGAACAAGTGGTGAAAGTTGAAATTTTAGATATTAAGGAAGATGGGAGTCCCAAGAAAGTCAAGTGTGCGGGCTAGAAACCAGACTGTTGATACTACCAAACCTCCTTGCGTTAACTCTGCCCCGTCGCTATAATATTGACTGTAAGCATAAAAAGAAGCCACAATATGTTAGCCAAATAAAAATCTCCCTCTAACAAATTTGACTATTACTCAGCATTGAACCGTTCCGAGTCCGCTCAAAGCAAAGTCAAGCAGGGGTATTGTGTAGCTTACTATACAGTTTTCTGGTAAAGGCTGTTCCAGGCTACTCTGTCTCGTCACAGATGTCCGAATACCGATTTGTAGCCTAACAGAAAACGGCGCAGCTTAAGTAATTAGCTGTTTTTAGCAGCCCATTGTGCAAGCTAGCGTTTGCCTAGAAACTAGGAACTCGCCATATCAATATATCCAGTTCCTAGTTTTAAAGAAAACCCAAGAATTTGTGATAGTTTTTGTAAGACCATACCTGAGGATGACACAAATGAATGATGCAGAAAAAAATAAAGTTTATCTGGTAACTGGTGTAGTAATAGCTATTGACGAGAGCGACGGGATATTAATCGCAGGAATGTTATCAGATAGTCCTTTTATTGCTGAAGATACAGAGTCAACACAGACAAAAAATTTGGTAGGCAGTTTTGCATTCACCAGGCAAAAAGCTGAATTTCTCAGAGACCGTCTCAATGAATTTTTGCAGGAATAGACAATGACAGCACGCAGCAACTTCATACCAGAACTTCACACCTCAAACTCGAAAACCAAAAGCTCTTGGAAAGTTTATGAATCGACATCCCTGACTCTCCAATCAAAGAAGTCATTTCGATCGCCCACCGTTCCTGTTGAAGTCCACGAATTAGTAGAGAAATTAGCCAAGGTGGATGGTGTAGCTGGAGTTAGAGCACTAACTCCTAGAGCGGTAGATATTCACTGGATTGAGTTTGAATTAGAACTGCACCCCGAAACAGAGTTAGATGATGAAACGTGGGACAAAATCCAAGATTTAGTAATTGATTGCGAATGGGATTTGCGGGATAAGACTAATGAAAGGTGGTACTTTCCCAGAAAAACGGTCGAAAAATTTTCCAAAATTCAGCAAGGGGCTAAAGTAGTTTCTCGCTCGAAAATAATTTTTTCAAGTTCTACAAGCTACTACGATCGAGTGAAATCCAGCAGTATTTGATTTGTGGGAGCAAGAAATTAAGAATATTAAATTACTGAACAAGCTAGAAAGTATCTGTTGATTTTTATGCCGAGCGCACAGTCCCATCGCGAACAAGCAGAATATAACGAACAGGCGGCAGCTAGTATCAGAGATACTTCTCCTGATTGGGCAGTAACAATGTGTTTTTATTCAGCCCTACACTGGGTAGAATGGTATGCAAAGGTTCAGGGAGACGAGCTCGATCGACAATACCAAAACTACCCATCTCCTCACGATCGCCTGCTTGCTTATGTTTTTGACATTGCTAAAAATCGACAGTACAGAGATTTAGATAAAGCTTATAACGATTTGAAAAATGCCAGTCAAATATCCCGATACTTAACTGATATAAGAACTAATTCTTGGCTTTATTACAGCAGGTATAAAACCCGAGACGTTGACAAATCTTTTGAAAATCTGGAAATAGTTAAACGGCGACTAAATCGTTAACTAAACAAGCAAAAATTCAGAGGCTCACTTCCACCGCCTTGACTTTTGAAAGATATCGAGATATGGTGATAATGTCTAGAAGCAAGAGTTTATCAAGTGCAACGTCAAAAAATTGCAAACTCCCCTCACGGGGACGGAAACTAGCTTCCGTAATGCTGCGTAATAGTCAAATTTGTTTTGACAGTTGCTCGGACTTCCCCGCAAGGGGACTTTAGTTGACAGAGCTAATTGCTTCCCGTACTTTTTCAGACGTGCGATCGCCCCCTAACTTCCCCCATAAGGCTAAACTTATCTAAGTTTTACTACGATATTTTGGCCCCCTTCATGAACATCGCTTATCTAGTCAACCAATACCCCAAAGTCAGCCACAGCTTCGTCCGCAGAGAAATACTCGCAGTGGAAACTTGCGGCATGAAAGTCGCACGTTTTTCGATCAGATCCTGCGAGTCTGAACTCGTTGACAAGGGCGACAAAGAAGAGCAAGAATTGACCAAAGTAATCTTAGGAGTGGGCGTACAGGGCCTAGCGTGGGGTTTGCTCCGCACTGCCGCAACTAGACCAATTCGATTCCTCCAAGCTTTGCGGTTAATGTTCCAAGTTGGCTGGCACTCGGAACGGGGGATTTTGCTGCATCTAGCTTATTTAGCAGAAGCTTGCATTCTTTTAAATTGGTTTGCAGAATCCGGTATAGAACACGTTCACGCTCACTTCGGTACAAATTCCACAACAGTTGCCATGCTGTGCCGCGTGCTCGGCGGCCCGACTTACAGTTTCACCGTTCACGGCCCCGAAGAATTTGATAAAGCGACACTTCTTTCCTTAGACGAAAAAATTAAACGATCGACCTTTGTAGCAGCAGTCAGTTCCTTCGGCAAAAGTCAGCTTTTTCGGTGGTGCGATCGCACTTATTGGTCAAAAATCCACGTCATACACTGCGGAGTCGATGCAGCATTTTTAGTTCACCCGCACGTCCCCATACCCGCAGCAACCCGCCTAGTTTGTGTCGGCAGGCTCAGCGAACAAAAAGGTCATTTGTTATTGCTAGAAGCCGCCAGCAAGCTAGCAGTTCAAGGCTTGGAGTTTAAATTGGTATTTGTCGGAGACGGGCCGCTGCGAGCTGAAATTGAACAACAGATTGCACAACTAGGCCTGCAAAACCATATAGAAATTACCGGCTGGGCCAGTGGCGATCGAGTTCAGCAAGAAATTTTAGCTTCCCGCGCCATGGTATTGCCCAGTTTTGCCGAAGGTTTACCCGTCGTAATTATGGAAGCCCTCGCTCTCAATCGGCCCGTAATTAGCACCTATGTTGCCGGCATCCCCGAACTCGTAGAACCCGGTGTTTGCGGTTGGTTAGTTCCTCCCGGTTCCGTAGAAGCATTAGCTGTGGCGATGCGCGCAGCATTGGAAGCACCTTTAGAAAAGCTAGAAGAAATGGGGAAAACAGGAGCAGAACGGGTAGCGAAACAACACAATGTCGATTTAGAAGCCAAGAAATTAGTAGCGCTGTTTCAAGGATCTATTGAACAATCATTATAAAAAAGTTTGATCGTTCGGACTTTAGTCCTTAAAATAGTTGGTAGTAAAAACTAAAGTCCTGATTGACCAATATTCAGACAGAGGACTAAAGTCGGCGAACCAATCTGATCGTTGTCAATCGACGGGACACGATATAAGGTGTGTCGCTATGAAATTGCCGATTTTTGTGCAAGGGATTCATATCAAATCCTCTCTTCATCGGAATAGTAAATTTACTGTTGAGTGTTAACTGTTAACTGTTAACTGTTGACTGTTAACATCATGTATGAGTACAACCGGAATTGAGATCAATGGCGGTGTACTCTACTCTTCTTCTCGTCCGCAGAGGCGGACATTGTTTTTGTAGTGGCGCTTTCAACCGCCAACTCCGAACGAGAATTTGTAACTTTTTAAGGAATAGGAACAGATTTCAACAACTTATCAACAATCGTCTTAGCCCTCCTTCCCCCCGCCGGAATCAACCGATGAGAAAGTACGTGCGGTGCCAAATCCTTCACATCATCCGGGGTAATATAATCCCGCCCGGAAATAAACGCCAAAGCCTGGGACGCCCGGTGTAAAGCTACCGCACCCCGGGGACTGACTCCCAGAGTAATCTCTTCATCCTCGCGGGTCGATCGCACCAAATCAACAATATACTGCTTCAAAGACCCTTCTACCTTCACCGCAGCACACAAGCGGCGCAATTCCTGCACCTGTGACAAAGATATACAAGGCTGCAAATCCTCAACTGCAAAAGTATCAGACAGCCGTTCCAACATTTGCAACTCTTCCAACGCAGCGGGATAGCCCAAAGTCAAAGACAAAGTAAACCGATCCATCTGCGCTTCCGGTAGCGGAAAAGTGCCTTGATATTCGATCGGGTTTTGAGTAGCAATCACAAAAAACGGTGCCGGAACACTCCGAGAAATTCCGTCTACTGTCACCTGCTTTTCTTCCATCACTTCCAGCAAAGCAGACTGAGTTCGCGGCGTCGCCCGGTTGATTTCATCAGCAAGCAAAACATTAGCAAAAACTGGCCCGGGCAAAAATTCAAACTCTCCGCTGCGGGGATTCCAAATATTAGTACCGGTGATATCAGTCGGTAACAAATCGGGAGTGCACTGAATCCGTTGAAACTTCCCATCGATCGATCGCGCCAAAGACTTAGCCAGCAGCGTTTTTCCTACACCAGGCACATCTTCCAGCAGCGCGTGCCCGCCCGAAAGCACGGCTACAAGCACCAAGCGAATAGCATCCGCTTTTCCCACAATCGTCTTGCCTAGATTTTGTTTGAGCCGCTCAATGTGTTCTCTCATATCCCTGATTTTTAAGTAGAAGTCATTAGTTATTAGTCAGTAGTCAGCAGTCATTAGTCATTAGTCATTAGTCAGTTGGTAGGGGCGGTGGATGGTGCGTGCGGGCCCTCTTAGTTGGCAGCAGTCATTAGTTATTAGTCATTAGTTATTAGACTGAAGGAACAAGGAAGAAGAAATACACAGCTAGCTTTTTAAGCGTTCCCCCTTTTACGTTAATTACGTTGATTTACTTTGCTAATTGTTGATTTTTAATTGCTGGTTCTTTGATTCCTAGTTCCTCTCAGCTAGGACTTCGTTTGTGTAGACGCAATTTCAATCGCCGAAGTAAAACTGTACAAAATGAATTCATAATTTGGATGGGCTTCTAGCGCGTCCGAAATTTGGATTAACAAATATTTTTGCAATAGATATAGCGGTTCTCACAAAAGTGAGGTATGCCCTATGCCCGGCTTGGCCTATGCCCGGTTTGGTCTATCCCGGATAGTACCTCATACCAGAGCACAGAAAGGCTATATATTAACCATTAGCAGCTAAAACCTTTCTAGCAACATCGCAATCGGCTTGAATTTGAGTTTTTAGAGCATCCAGAGAAGCGAATTTTTGTTCGGGTCGCAAAAACTCTACCAAACTTGCGCTCAAGGTTTTACCGTACAAATCCCCCGACCAATCTAACAAGTGAACTTCTACAGTTAGTTGTAAACCGTCTACCGTCGGGCGGCGGCCAATATTCATCACTCCATTGATGAATGATAAATTTGACGGTTTTTGGGCGATTAAAGATTGCGAATTTTCCCACTTATAGGAAGAATTTGGATATTGGATATTTTCTCCTCCATTTTTCACCGAGACTCGCACTGCGTACACGCCCAAACAGGGTAAAAATTTTTCTGGCGGCAGTTCGATATTAGCAGTAGGAAATCCGATCGTCCTGCCGAGTCGCTGTCCCCCAACCACAGTCCCGACTAAAGTGTAAGGTCGCCCCAGCAACTTATTGGCTTTTTTGAGGTCGCCGGATGCCAGACCTTCGCGGATGGCAGAACTGCTGATCCGATCGCCTTCATCGCAATTGTGCAGCGTTACAAGAGTCACATCAATACCGTAACCCGAGGCGATCGACTGCAAATCCACAGCCGTCCCCGCGCGTCGGTGCCCGAACCGAAAATCAACTCCCACGCTAATTCGACTCGCTTGCAGTTGTCGCACCAGAATTTTTTCGACAAACTCGTCAGCAGTCAAGGCCGCCAGTTCTCGATCGAACGGCAGCAGTACCAGTTGTTCCACGCCCATTGCTGCGAGCAATTCTACCTTTTGGGCCAGAGGTGTCAGCAGTTTTTTGGGTTGACCTGTAAAAAATTCTTGCGGGTGCGGATCGAATGTCAGCACAGTGCTGCAAAGTCGATCGACCCCATCAGAATCGATCCCGCAGAAGCTGTTACCCACAGCCTGACCGAGGGCGATCGAACCATTGAAATTAAGGCCGCTGTCGGCTGTATCGGGCGGTGCTGCTGAGTCGTTGTCCCAGCTTGCCGGAGGTTTGCTTTCCAAATTTGCATCTTGGCCAGGGTTTGAGCGCGAGGATTGCGCCGACACCGAAACCGTCGCAGAATTTGATTTAGACGATCGATTTAAAATTGGCTGCACGACTTGTCGGTGCCCTAGGTGCAAACCATCAAAGTTTCCCAAGGCAACGGCAGTTGGAGTCAGAGCAGCGGTACAGGAAGAAGTTAGCAACACGCTTTACATTTTGACATAATTAGCCCGCGTGCGATCGAAGCGTCGATTTGAGATGAAAGATTAAAGATTAAAGAATTGACTCTCGCGCTGCGAGAGTCTCTTAGCTCGTCTTTAGGTAAGTAAGGTCAGCCATAACTTTGAAATTTCCGACCTCAAGATTTCAGAACTTGCAGGCCAATCTCAAATCCCTCAGACAAGCACTTTAGGCGCTTGCACCGACTTCTTCAGATATCTCACCCGGAGGCAGCAACTGTAACGACAAACCTTCCCGGGCCATCAAACTGTTCGGGAACCTTTGAGCCACCTGCTCTCCCACCTTGTCTAAAAACTCGTCATTGTGTAGCGGGTCGTGGTGAAAAATCACCAGCTTCTTGACATTAGCAGCCTTTGCCACCTTCACCGCTTCCTGCCAAGTCGAATGTCCCCAGCCAACCCTGCTCGACTTTTCCGCATAATACTCCTCATCAGTATAAGTAGCATCGTAGATCAGCACCTCAGCATCCCGAGCCAAATACAGCACATTTTCGTCCAAACGATCGGGAAAATGTTCGGTATCAGTCACGTAAGCCGCCGCATAGCCCCGCCAGTTCACCCGGTAGCCCATAGCTTCCCCCGGATGGTTCAACAAAGCAGTTTCCACCTTGATGTCTCCGATTTCCAGCGGTTTGCCCACTTCTATATCGTTAAATTTCAGGTCGGCCCCCATAATTTGCAGAGGCACGGGAAAATTGGGGTGAAGCATCTGGTCGTTGAGCCGCTGCTGGATCGTAGCCTTATTAGGAGCCACTGCCCCATAGATGTGAAAACAATTACCCTTAACAAAAGCGGGGACAAAAAATGGGAATCCTTGAATGTGATCCCAGTGGGAGTGAGTAAAAAACATATGAGCTTCTACGGGCATCTGCGACAGGAGAGTTTGTCCCAAAACCCGCAATCCAGTACCGCCATCAAAAATTAGGCGGCTCTCACCCACTCGCATTTCTATACAGGGTGTGTTGCCCCCGTAACGTACTGTTTCGGCTCCGGGAGAGGCTATGCTACCTCTAACGCCCCAGAAGTGAACCGTGAATTGGTTTTGCATACTAGACATGGGTTTTCCTGCAAGATTACTCCGGCGAGCCATCGGTAAAATGTTTACATATTGGTAAGGGCTTTGCCGTCAAACCTCTGTTCTTTGACTGTCGAGTTTTGCACGATCGGTGTCAAGCATTTCGTTTGCCAGAGAATCTAAAACTGTTGAGCTTGACGACAGGATAAGAAATTACAACGTAGACTGATGAAGTCTCGATCGCAACTATTATTTTCTTTTCTTCACTAGCCTAACCCTTGCAGACACAATTTGAAGCAGAACTTGGGCCTGAGTCTGGTCTTGCAGTCTATATTTCTCCTGCTTCCGCCCTTGCCGGTACAAGCTGCTGCAGTCGGTTTTGGCGCTGCAGGTTTACGGGTTGGAACCACCGGAAGCGGCTTGGATGCTATCATTTCGGGTCGATCGACCGTAATATCGAGATATCGGGGTTGGTTGGCGATCGGGCGCGACGCTTCCTGCCCCATACTAGAATTACGGCTAATTTACCAGACTTGATTTTTTCGGATTCTTATTCAAAAATCTTAGCAGTTTAGGAACGATCCTGCTATTGATTTTCCCACAAGACTGTTGCAATTCTGGGGTTTCACCTGCGGCTGTCGATCCAAACGCTCAACCTGCGAACACAGCCCGATCGGACATCCGGGTACAGAGACGATTTCCCGGGCCCAGGCCCCAAAGGCTAAATTTGCGTCGCGTATTTTTTGGGGGACTGCTTGTCGGCCCGCGGCGCGGTGCGATCGCCCGCACTGTCTCAAAAGTGAGTCAGAAATATTCGCTGTCAACCTGTATTCGTACTTTTTTTAACAATCTGCAATTGCTGGATTTTTTGTAATGATGGCTGGGAATTCAGCGCAGTTGAGGTGTTCACCACGACGGGTTTTAATTTCCGATGATATCATAAAGGAGACCAAGATTGCATCAATATTCGATCGGTTAACGCCAGATTTCAACCGGATAGACACCGACCGACGCAGATAATTCAATATAATCTGCAATGCAGAGTGCAACTCAAGTCTAGTGTCATAGTCTTGTTTTCCGAGCATTTAAATCCGTGCTAAAAACGCCGGGATAAATGTAAGTTATTTATCAAAAAACTCACTATGAATCAAGTTAAAAAAACTACAACCAAGCTGAATATATCGCCAGTGCAAGTATCCGATCGCACTTGGCAACTCAGTAAGCTCCCCCCCCTCGACCTGTCTGAGGATATCACTGATGCGCGAGGTTTGAGAGAACTCAGTCTGGACGATCGCTCTAGAGGATTCCCAGAGACTGCCCAAACAAGATACCTCCGCGCTGAGGCCAAGACCGATCGGGCCCGATCGCCTGTGGGTTCTATCGGCTTTGTCAAGTGGTTGCTAGATCGTTTGACTCGATCGAAAGGTTGGCTGACAGTTATCACCCTGGCAGCAATTTGGGCGTTGTGGAACAGTCAGTTACTGTTTTCGACAGGGCTCGGAATCGCAGCCATGATGCTGGTTTACCGAGGAGAGTCGCGGGAGTGGCAATTGCTGCGATCGCAAGTCGAGCAATTTTGGGATAGCCCGAACCGTCGGTTTATTTTAGCAGCGGGCACCGGCGGCATTGCTACCTTGGGCGCTTACATGAGTTTGGCGATTTGGACGGACTCAAGCAGCCACTGGATGGCTGCGAGCCTGATTTTGCAAAACTTTGGCACGATCGCCATTGCAGGGCTGCTGCTGCGACAAGCGCTGAGTATGGGAGCCTCAAAAGATGAAGCCACGGTCGATCGCATCCTGGCAGATTTGACCGATGCTGACCCCGTGAAGCGTTTGATTGCAGTGCGGCAAATGACCGATTTGGTAAATAACGGTGGGTTTGGCCATCGGAGTTTTGTCAAAAATCAGCCCGCCAAGCCAAGGAACAGGATAGCCCTAACCCGCGCTGCCGAGTGCTTTCGCCTGATGCTGAGTCAAGAACCGGAAGCTTTAGTCCGCAATGCCCTTCTCGAAGGTTTGCAGACTTGGGATGATACCTATGGCACCAGTTCAAAATCCAAAAATAAAGTCATCGACTATTAGCTGACCGTCAAAAGCATAAAAAGTAATTCGATGAATATTCGGAGCTTTGACACGCAGGGGTGTGCTAGGGGCGATCGGAGAATTAGAGCCTACCAGATTCGGTGCAGGCATTTCATCCTGAACAATTGGGTGTCCGTCAATGTCGCAAGCCGATAAAACAGTTCGCCGCGAACTGGTGACAAGTCCTGACACGCTGCGAACAGGATGCTTGAAAGTTACTTCTATCAATCCGCTTTTTGGCGCTCCCATTAGCACTGTTCTCCCAAAACTGGTGAAAAATGCTGGGTTTGAAGGTTGGATGGCTACAGTATTGCTAAAAGTCACCCCCCAATGTGCAAACTGGTGTTCTACTACTTCAAAGCATTTCAAATCTTCTAAAGCTAGGCGGACGATCGCCGGTACTGTGGCGCGCGATCGCACGTCTAGCCCAACGCCCGATCGTTCGGGAATGGCGACTAAAGACTTTTTGCCGTTTAAATCCATGCTTCGACAGGCTGTATCAAATTCTGCCAACCCGTCCGATCGAAGACTCTGTGCGTCAACCATAAAACCCTCGCGATCCCGTTTCCTGAGCAGTTGCATTTTTAGTAAATCTCCCTGAAATTGGTTGTTTCTGGTGTTTGGGAATTGATAGTGGCGAGGCGGGAAATTGCCAAACCTGCAACGCCGGAATCGAAAACCGATCGCCTCTAACAAGGACTTTCAACCTCAAAATCGACTGCTCCGCAAAATATGGTAATTAATTATTCTTGATTGGCTCACGGCGGCAAACCAGCGGTCGGTTTAAAAGCGAAATCGAATACTCCTGCTTTCGAGCTTGGCGAACCGACTCGGTGCTTTTGAGGGGTCTTACCCATCATTTTGCTATTATCTCCGATCGACGGTAGGCAAGCAAGGGTGAAGATAACTACAGGGCCAAAGTCCCCAAAATCGCACAACTTAGTTGCTGTCCGTAGTTTCAGGCTTGATTTGTACTAAAATAGATTGAAATCAATACTTAATCTTTACAAAAACTCCGCTAGCTTTGCAACTTTTTTAAATTGAAACAGGGCTGCGGAGGAAAATCTAAAATCTAATAGCGATTGAGGTTTACTTATGCTTATGCCCCTCGGCTTCGGTCAGCGATCGATAGTTACTTCTCTCGGCAGAATGGTATACTACACTGCTGAAAAAATGCCTTGGCTCGAATTGTCTGCCCCGGCATCGGAAAACAAACCGAATTTGGTATTTTTCCACGGTTTTGGGGGCGGGTCTAGTGCCTACGAATGGTCGAAAGTTTATCCGGCTTTTGCAGCGGAATATCGAATTTTAGCACCGGATTTAATCGGTTGGGGGCGATCGGAACATCCGCCGAGAAATTATCAAGTTGAAGATTATATCACAACTTTGATTGAATTTCTGGAAAAAACTTGCGACAGTCCGACGGATGCGATCGCTTCTTCGCTGACAGGGGCGATCGCGATTCGAGCTGCGATCGCCCGCCCGGATCTGTTCAAATCGCTTATTTTGACAACACCAAGCGGTTTGTCGGACTTCGGACAGGATTACGGCAGCAGTTTCTTCGCTAAGCTAGTCAACACGCCAATTTTAGACCGTTTGCTCTACAGTACGGGCATCGCCACAGACGGCGGGATTCGCAGCTTCTTAGAACAGCGCCAATTTGCCGATTCGCGCCGCGTCTACCAAGAAATTGTCGATGCTTACCTCGAATCCGCCTTAGAACCAAACGCAGAATATGCCGCCCTGTCTTTTGTGCGGGGAGATTTGTGCTTTGATTTGTCGCTGTACATCACTCAGCTAACAACGCCGACAGCGATTATTTGGGGAGAAAAATCGCAGTTTACCGGCCCGGATATCGGCCAGCGATTGGCCAATCTCAACCCGGAAGCAATCAAAGTTTTTCAATCTCTGGAAAATGTGGGTTTGACTCCGCAGTTGGAAATTCCGGCTGTGACTGCTGGCTTGATTCGACAATATTTAAGGGTGCTTTCACAAGGGTGAAGAAGGAATAAGGAATAAGGAAGAAGGAAGTTCGGCAACGGATTATGTAGCGGATGTAACGGATGTAACGGATGTAAGTCCGTCGGAAGAAGGAAGAAGGAAGAGGGAAGAAGGAAGAGGGAAGAAGGAATAGGGAAGAAGGAATAGGGAAGAAGGAATATGAATTCCCTCTTCCCCCTTCCCGATTAGCAATGACTAATAACTAATGACTAATGACTAATAACTAATGACTAATGACTAATGACTAATGACTATTCTTTGACTCGCACGTCGATGACGCTGGCATTGAAAATGTATTTTTTGCCTTCAAGTTCTAGGGTAGTACCAATTTTTACTTTGGTATTTCCTAAAACCGGGCCGTTGTCAGTAATTTGACCTTTTCCTTCTAGGGTAAACATCATATTTCTGCTGAAGGATTCTTCTTCTCGGGGATCGGGGAGAGCTTTGAGAGTACCGTTGGGCTGGGGAACTGCGAGGGTTCGGGTGATAGTTTTGACGGATTTGATAGTAATCTGACCGGCGGGCTGGTTGCGGATAACTACGTTGATTTTATCGCCAGCTTTAAACAACTCTGGGAAGTTCGTGCCTTTGAGTCCGATCGCAATTGCATCAATCTCTACAGATTTAACACTAGCGCCGCCGACTTGGGCGACGGAACCGCCCGATGTGCCGGGAAAAAAGAAGATGCCGACTGCAACAAGCAGCACAATCATTGCGGCACATACGTCTAGAATGCTGAGTTTGCCGAACAGCCGGCCTTGAGAATCTAAAATTTTCATAAATCGCCTATAAACGGACAGCGACAGGAGTATCTGTACAAGCCAAAAGATATTACCACAACGATCGCCCAAAATCCGCAGGACTTGAAG
>NZ_CAWPRX010000021.1:0-26520 GCF_963890365.1 Tychonema sp. LEGE 07196
TAGCAGCCCCCCCTTGGTAAGGGGAACCCCCGCCAGCCCCCCCTTGGTAAGGGGGGGTTTGGGGGGGTATAATTTCCTCGCTTAAATCGTGACCTTCTATCAATTCTTGAACGAGATAAAACTCTTGATTTTCTTCAAAGTAAGCAAAAAGTTGGGGAATGCGATCGTGATTTCCCAACTTGTACAAAACCTGTGCTTCAGTATCGAACAAACGTCGGGCTATCTGTAGAGTTTCGGGATCGGTTGCTTGAGGTTTAAGCTGCTTGACGACACAGAGGTGATTGCCTGGTAGCTGTTTATCTTCAGCTAAATAAGTTTGAGCAAATCCGCCGCCTCCCAAGTGACGGATAATGCTGTAGCGCGTGCTGAGTGTGATTCCAAGCATGAGATTTACCTAATATTTCCGAGTCTTTCTCCCCTTTCGGAGTAAAACAGGGGTTGGGGGAAAGGTTTTGTATTTGATTAAGTTTAACTAATTTGCGATCGCCCTTGTGGCACAAAGCTTGTGAAAATACCAGTAGATTCTACCGACAATCGGTAAAATTGTCGGCGAATCATGTTAGCAGTGACATTTCAGATGCGTAGGATGCGGATTGTACACTTTACTTTGATTTAACATGGTTTAGACGCATGGGCTAGAAACCCGGTTTCTACGATTTTTACGAACAATAACGATAATTTTACGAAGAAACCGGGTTTCTGATGTCAGCGCGCGCCAGTTTGATTTTACCTTAAACAGCTTTCAAAATTTCATCATCAACCGAAAAATCTATCTCTGCTTTGTTCCTTCCCGAAACTACATAATCATTCTGAAAAGAATCTTTCAATCCCGAAACTAAGTCAAATTCCGGTTGCCAGTTAAGCTCGGTAACAGCTTTATTAACTGAGGCAAAAAAGTGCTGCACTCGCATCGGAAAAGCTTTCTTTTTACCGAAGTCAAATTGTTTCGGATCGTAGTGTACAATTTTGATAGCATCGGGCGATTTGCCGGCGGCTTGAATGCAGGCGCGGGCTAAACCGTCAAAGGTGACAAATCGATCGCCCGAAACGTTGTAAATTTGCCCTCGAGCCCTTTCATTCCCCAAAACCGCAGCCATCGCCCTCGCCAAATCCTGACAGTGCCCCAACTGCGTGAAGTGCATACCGTTACCCGGAATCGGAATCGGGCGATCGCGCGCAATGCGATCGAAAAACCAAGCCTCCAAATCGTTATAATTTTGAGGCCCATAAATGTAAGTCGGGCGAATCGAAGTCCAAGGCAAACCGGACTCGGCCAAATAATTTTCCGTTTCGCACTTACCCAAATGTCGGCTTTTGGGATCGGTAGCGTCCCCTTCCACATGAGGCATTTGATCCGACTTCAAATAAACCCCCGCAGAGCTCATGTAAACAAAGTGCTGCACCCGCCCTTTAAATATCTCAGCTAAAGGCTTTGTATCGCTCAGTTCCCGACCGTTGTTGTCAAAAACCGCATCAAACTCAAGCGCCGATAACTTTTCTTTCAATTGTTCGACATTGGTGCGATCGCCCAAAATCTGTTGTACGCCCGCAACCGGCACAGGCTTATTGCCCCGGTTAAACAACACCACCTCATGCCCTTGTGCTGCTAAAATCTTAGTAAGATAAACCCCAATAAACCGAGTGCCGCCCATCATCAAAATTCGCATTATTTCCGATGCTCCTTACAGTTAGTTCAAATATTTTACAATAAAATCAGTATCTTGCTTTACTAACAGTTCGCGATCGCATCAAAGCCAAAGAAACCCGGTTTTTAAACCGAATATCCGGGCCGCCACCTCTATATTTTCCCGAGAAATCCGGTTTCTGCGCCTGCGATTAACTCCGATTGCGCGATCGCCCGAAATAAACATACTTTGAAACCCCCTAAAAAAGCCCTATGCAAATTCCCCGGCTGCACCCAGAAACCATCGAAGAAGTCAAACAAAGAGCCGACATAGTAGACGTTATTTCCGGTCGCGTCATCCTGCGGAAACGCGGCAAAGAATTCGTCGGGTTATGTCCCTTTCACGACGAAAAATCTCCCAGTTTTACCGTCAACCAAGCCAAACAAATGTACTATTGTTTCGGCTGTGGCGCAGGAGGAAACGCCTTTAAATTCCTCATGGAATTAGAGAAAAGATCCTTCAGCGAAGTCGTATTAGAACTAGCTAAAAATTATCAAGTACCAGTCAAAACAGTCGAACCAGAACACCGACAAGAATTGCAGCGCCAAATTTCCCTGCGCGAACAACTCTATGAAATCTCAGCACTAACAGCCAACTTTTACGAACACGCCTTGCGGCAAACCCAAGGAGAAGAACCCTTAGCATATCTCAAATCCGATCGCCAACTCAGTGAAGAAACTATCCAACAATTTCAACTAGGTTATGCACCCCAAGGTTGGGAAGCACTTTATAGTTATTTAGTAGAACAAAAAAACTATCCAGCGCAATTAGTAGAACAAGCTGGATTAATTGTACCGCGCAAATCAGGCGGCAGCGGCTATTACGATCGCTTCCGCAACCGCATCATGATTCCCATTCGCGACACCCAAGGCAGAGTCATCGGTTTCGGCGGCAGAGCTCTGGGCGACGAACAACCAAAATACCTCAATTCTCCCGAAACAGAACTTTTTGACAAAGGCAAAACCTTATATGCTCTAGATACAGCCAAAACAGCTATTAGCAAAGCCGATCGCGCGATCGTCGTAGAGGGGTACTTTGATGCGATCGCACTGCACGCCGCAGGCATCTCCAACGCCGTAGCATCCCTCGGCACCGCCCTGAGTTTAAACCAAGTGCGGCAGTTATTGCGGTACACAGACTCCAAACAAATTATCCTCAACTTTGACGCAGACAAAGCAGGAAATCAAGCAGCAGCGCGCGCCATTGGAGAAATAGAAAAACTCGCCTACCAAGGAGAAGTACAACTGCGAGTGCTCAACATTCCCGACGGCAAAGATGCCGACGAATACCTCAAAACCTACTCCCCGCAACAGTATCGAGAATTGCTTGAAAATGCACCATTATGGCTCGACTGGCAACTAAAACAAATGCTAGTAGATCGAGACTTGAAACAAGCAGATACTTACCAGCAAATTACCTCAAAAATCATCAAATTACTAACCAATATTACCGACGACAATCAGCTAACGCATTATTTACAAAAAGGCGCTGAAATCCTCAGTAAAGGAGATTCTCGACTCACCAAAATGCTAACCGAAAACTTACTAAATCAAGTAGTCAGCGATTGGGCAAAGCGGCAAAATCAAGACGAATCTTTGACAATGCCTCTATTGATTAGAAACAAGCTGAGGCCGAACAAACAATATAAAAAGCAGCGCGCCACCGACCAAAACCAAAGCTCAAAACCAGGCTTTTCAGCAGCAGCCCGCAGTCTGTTAGAAGAAGCAGAAGCGCAATTACTGCAGATTTATTTGCACTGTCCCGAATACCGCCAAGAAGTCAGAGAAGCAATAGAAGCTAGAGACGTGCAGTTTAGTCTTTCTCACCACAGATTTTTGTGGCATCAGATTGTGAATACAGAAATATTGCACAAAGCTTCTTTACAAATAGCGCCGTCAGAGTTAGTTTTAAAATTGCAAGATATTTTGATAGAATATCCCACTCAACTCGATCAAATCTCCCATTTATTTCACTTAAATGAGTTTTCCGAAAAAAATGTTTATCGCGCACCTTTAGTAATTAGATCTACCATAGCTTGTATCGAGCAAATTATCAGCATCAAGCGGCGGAAAATTGCACTAGATATGTGGAAAAAAACCGATGCTGCTATCGAATATTACCAACAACTCTGCGCCGAACAAGAATGGATAGAAGAATTAGAGAGGCTGCGTCAAGTTAATTTTTACGATTTAACCTCCGTACCTTGGGCTTGAGGTGAAGGACTAAAGTCCTGACTACAAACCAAGTTCGCAGTCAGGAATTCAGTCCTTTGTACCACAAAATTTTAGTAATCGCAAAACAGGGTTTCGCGAGTATCTCTACCCGTCACCGGATTAGTACCTTTTGCCACTTTACAAAGTTTTTTGATCGTATCGTCTCGCAGCAGTGTCTCAGTAAAATCAGCACCGTCAATGACAGCTCCTTCTAGTCTGGTATTGTAAGCAAAAGCACCCTCAAGGATAGCATTTGTTAAATTTGCGTTCATCATGCGAGCCAAATCCAAAGTTGCACCGCTGAAATTAGCACCTTCTAAATTTGCATCTTCCAGATTGGCGGCAAAAAAGCTGACGCCGCGCAAATCTGCGTTGGTAAAATTGCTGTTGCGAAGATTGGCTTTATTAAAACTGTCGTTAGTCAAAACTTGTCCAGCAAAATCAGCGCCAATGAGGATTTCTTTGTCACGATCCAAGGCGAAAGCAGGTGCGGGCGCGATCGCGATCGCCCCAGCAGCAATTACTGCTAAAATAACAAAACTCAGCAAGAAAGTATAAATATGTTGGCGAATTGTAGAAGTCATACAAATTAAAGCTAATGGGCAGCGATGACAGTTCACAATTGAATTCTAGCAGAAAGCGCGCGCCTGCTGACTCCCATTCTTCCCAATCCCCCAACTCTAGGGATCTGGGCACATTGGGAGAAAACTTAGTCGCCGAGTGGCTGCAGCAGCAAGGTTGGGAAATCTTGCACCGACAGTATCACTGTCGCTGGGGAGAGATTGACATCATCGCCCTTGGAAGAGATGAAGCCAGCTATCAAAACCGAGGCATTCCCCATCGCCAATTCCCAACATTAGCATTTGTCGAGGTCAAAACTCGCCGCCGGGGAAATTGGGATATCGGTGGAATGCTGGCTGTTAGTGCTGCAAAACAAGCCAAACTTTGGCAAACCGCTGAAATATTTTTAAGCACTCGTCCAGATTTAGCAAATAATTCTTGTCGCTTTGATGTCGCCCTCGTCAGGTGCGAACCTTCACGGCAAAATATTAAGCAAATATTACCACTATTAACCGCAGCAAATTCTAAATCCGCCCTTACAGGAAACTACCGGCTTACCCTACAAGAATACATTCGAGCGGCTTTTAGTAACTAGAAATATCCTTAAAAATTACATTACAATTAAAAATTAGCTTGTTACCATGCTCTGCCTGGTAACACAGAACCAGAGGCTATGCCTCCTTTTACCTCACCACTTATAGGACTGTAAGATATGTTTAAGTTATTCAATTTTAGTCACTTAAAAATTACCACTGAAAATTAAAAATTCATGGCAGTTGGTAATTTTAAATTGTTAACTTATCTCTACTGTCCCGCATCTCGATTTCTATCTTTGATGGATATGGAAACCGGGTTAAATCTTTTCCCCATCTCCCCATCTCCTCCCCCGGCTGTGTCGTCACGGTTATATCGATCGGCACAGAAGTCTAGGCGAGAGTTTCCGGGCAATATCCCAGACCCTTGACAAATTGCTGGCGAAACGCTTCAATTTCTTTACGGTCGGGGCTGCCGTGACAAACCACCGCCACCTGGTAGCGGCGCATCACCCCTAGTGGCGACTGTCCTGTTTCCAAACTCCACAGTGCCATTTGCAAGCGAATTTCTGGATCGTAAGGAATCCCGAGTTCGTTCATAAAAGCCCGAAAATCCCCGTGCATTTGGGGAGTTAGATATTGGCTCATTTTTACCTTCACCACCCAGCCGTCAATTTGGTGAATAACAGTGATAAATTGCAAGGGAAGATGACTAGCCGCGCGCAGGTAATCCACCACTCTCAGAGTGAGGCTAGTATTGGCGATGTAGTAGAGGTATTCCATAACTATCCTTCGAGCAAAGCTGATGCTACACCTCTATCCTCGCGGGCTATACCCGCGACCACAAGGGGAAAAGCACCCGACTTTGGATGGGGGTTTTTACCCAATTTGTTACCCAGTTGACAGATCGATCGTACAGGAATTTACCCGATGACAGAGATTGACTGGTCTTTGGACGGCTACGACTACGAACTTCCGCCCGAGTACATTGCCCAAAATCCCGCAGTACCGAGGGATAGTTCTCGCTTGCTGGCTGTAGATTCTCCCAGCAGCTACCAACACCGGATTTTCCGGGATTTGCCCGACTTGTTGGAACCGGGAGACTTGCTGGTACTCAATAACACCCGCGTGTTGCCGGCGAGGCTCTACGGGCACAAACCCAACGGCCCGGCTGTGGAGATATTGTTGATGGAAGAACGGCAGCACAACTGCTGGCTGGCTTTGGTTAAACCCGGGAAACGCTTAAAGTTGGGAGCAAAAATTGAGTTCGATCCGCACTGTAATGACTCCGCAGCAGCAGGCCCTTGTTGTTGCCTTCCCCACGGGGATGACCTCGCGAGGCGATTGACTGCGACAGTTATAGAGAGGGACGAGGCAACCGGGGGACGGCTGTTGGAGTTTGACATCCCCACAGATGCGACTCTGGCGAAGTTTTTTGACGAATACGGCTACGTACCCCTGCCGCCCTACATCGACAACTCCCAAGCTGCGCCGGAACAGTATCAGACTGTGTATGCCGATCGGCCGGGGGCAGTGGCAGCCCCCACAGCCGGCTTGCACTTCACCGAAGAATTGTTCAGCCGCTTGAAGCAGCGGGGCATCGAAAAAACTTTTGTTACCCTCCACGTCGGGGTAGGAACATTTCGCCCGGTGGAGGTGGAAGACGTGACGACTCACCAAATGCACAACGAATGGGTGGAAGTATCCGCCGCTACTGTGGAGAAAATCCGCGAAACTAAAGCTAGAGGCGGGCGGATTTTTGCCGTAGGTACAACAGCAGTGCGAGCTTTAGAGGGAGCGGCCGCCGCGAGCGGCGATTTTTCGTTGCAGCCTTTTTGCGGCCCGACAAATCTGTTTATTTATCCGGGCTACAAGTGGCGGGTTGTAGACGGGATAATTACTAATTTTCACTTGCCGCGCTCTACTTTGATGATGATGGTAAGCGCGATGATTGGAAGACCTCGGCTGTTGGATTTGTACCTAAGAGCGATCGAGCATCGGTACCGCTTTTATTCCTTTGGCGATGCCATGCTGATCTTGCCGGCCGCAAAGAAGGATTAACTCATATCTGACCGAAGAAATGAGTCTCAAGCCCCGTCCTTCTAGGACGGCTTGTGCTTTCGATGTGAGTCGTCTAAACAACCCGCCCAACTTTGCCGTCGATATTGCTTAGTCTTAAGCAAGAAACCGAGCCTGAAGCAGATGTAATACCATTTTTCTAAAGATGTGCTACGCATGAAGTCTTAGCCCCCCCGAAATGGCGGGGGGGTTGGGGGGGTAATATCTAGCGCTACTTTATTCCATTGGTATAAGGCAATGGCAGAGTCAAACCTTGAATGCACTGATACACGAATTAAATTGCAACAGAAGTTGATTTGAGTCGGCATGGGGCATCGGCACGACTCTAACCGGGGAGCTTATGTCAGACTACTGCGGTAGCACATCGCTGTGAACCGTCAAAAATCACCGCTCCTTCAGGATGGTGAGTATGTCAAACCATTCTCAACTTTTCCTTGAGGGGCGGGCCATCCGCGGCTACCCCACAACCCAATTTATGTGTTGTGGGACAGCCATCGGGCCTGTTAACCGAGAATGGTGCAAAATATCAGAAATGCCAGTTGTTAATTTTTAGTCGCTTTACTCTTCCTCCTCCTCTTCATTGCCGGGATACACGAAGCTGTTGGAACGTCCAGTCAGAACCGATTTGCCTAGGGACAGAGCTTTCTGAGCTGCCACAGTAGCTTTGCGCTTCCATGTGGCCTTACGCATATTCTTTTTGGATTTGGAGGTTTTCTTCTTAGGGACTGCCATGACGCTAAATACTTTGAGATTGTATAGACAAACAAACATTCTAGCCGATTTTGCCTTGCTCGCTTGCTCGACTCTGTAACAACAAATGTTTCATTAGTAGGGTGCGTCAGCCGCTAGCTTCTCCAACACCACGCCAAATCCCCCGGCTGGCGCACTCGCAGCAGCCAAATTCCCGTAGGGTGCGTCAGCCGTTAGCTTCTCCAACAACACGCCAAATCCCCCGGCTGACGCACCCTACACTTAAATCTCCCCCTGTTTGCTGCTTAGAGTTCGTGAAAGTGGTAGAGCACGACGCCAGTAACTGGGTCGTTCTCAATGCTCACATAACCGGTTTTGAGCATGGCGGTGAAAGCTTCTTCCACTTCGGCAAAAGTAGCGCCGGTTGCCATCACGCCTTGGGTAACAGATAATCTGCCGTTCCTGCTATAAGCAGCCCTCAGCAGTTTAATCCCTAACTGTTCGGAGGTTTGCTTGGTGTATGTCGAGGCGATCGCCCCGCTGGTGGAAGATATCGGTATACCTTGGGGAGATACGCCGAGTTTGCCCCTGAGACTGGCATTGTGTTCGTCCACCATTTTCGGTAGCAGCAGCAAGTCAAACAATTGCCCGAACCCAAACAAGCCAAAGGTACACAGCCACAGCAAACCCGTGCCAATCTTGCCGTTGTAGAGACGGTGGAGTCCGAAGGGGCCGAAAAAACAAGCAGCCCATAACAGGTAACTAACACCTAAATTGCTCATTTTATGACCGTCCTGTCTGGTTATTCTAATAATTGGAGTCCCTTTATACATTTTGTACTTTCTATCTGGCGTTTGAACAGTTTGACACCAGCGGATATTTGTGCATTGTCCGAAGTTATGGGTTATTTACTACCAATTCCCCATGCTCCATGCCCCATGCTCCATGCCCCATGCTCCATGCCCATAAGTAATTGTGCGTAGCAATTCTTAACGCCAACAACATATTTTCGGGGTCGAGAACTTGGTACACTGGAGGGCGTGGAAATTACACCAGCTTTGAGTTGGATTCCACGCGGTTCGGGCTACCGGTGCTGGCCAAACTAACCGAGAGCGATCGACCTCACCCGCCCGACACCCGAAACAAGCAAGTTGTTATAAGCAAAAAATCCAATAAACATATGGTAGATTCTCTCAAAAAACCCGCTTTTGCTCAACAGCAAGAAGGGAAAACTCCAGCCAAAGAAACTATTCTCACGCCGAGATTTTACACAACAGACTTTGACGAGATGGCCAAAATGGACATCTCGGTAAATGAAGCCGAACTCGAAGCAATTATCAAAGAGTTCCGCGTTGATTACAACAAAACCCACTTCGTGCGGGATGCCGAGTTCGATCAATCTTGGGAACATATCGACGGCGAAAAGCGCAAGTTGTTCATTGAATTCCTCGAACGCTCTTGCACCGCTGAGTTTTCTGGCTTCTTGCTCTACAAAGAATTAGCACGCAAGCTCAAAGACAAAAACCCGGTACTCGCCGAAGGTTTCTTGCTGATGTCCCGCGATGAAGCGCGGCACGCCGGATTCCTAAATAAAGCGCTGTCGGACTTTGGTTTGTCCCTAGATTTGGGTTTCTTGACAAAGAGCCGCAGTTACACATTCTTTAAGCCGAAGTTTATTTTCTACGCCACTTACTTATCCGAAAAAATCGGTTATTGGCGCTACATCACGATTTACCAACACTTGAAAGCGCATCCTGAAGACCAGATTTATCCAATTTTCCGATTCTTTGAAAATTGGTGCCAGGATGAAAACCGCCACGGAGATTTCTTCGATGCGGTGATGAGAGCTCAGCCTCAAATGTTGAACGATTGGCGCGCTAAGCTGTGGTGCCGTTTCTTCTTGCTGTCGGTATTCGCGACAATGTATCTCAATGATATCCAGCGCAGTGGTTTTTATCGATCGCTCGGACTCGATGCTCGCGAATACGACATTGAAGTGATCAAAAAAACCAACGAAACAGCAGGCCGCGTATTCCCCGTCATGCTGGACGTGAACAATCCAGAATTTTACGAACGGTTGGATGTTTGTCTCCAAAACAATCAGCAGTTGACCGCAATTGTTGCTTCTGAAACTCCAAAATTCTTGCAATTCTTCCAAAAATTACCTCTGTATTTGTCGAACGGCTGGCAGTTGTTGAAACTGTATTTGATGAAGACGATCGAATCGCCTTCTGTTCAAGGTGCAGTGCGTTAAGTTTTGATTTTTCATCCTCTATTACGGCGGTTCTGCAACAAGCGGAGCCGCTTTTTTTTGGTATGATGTGAAATTAGTTTAAATGGGCCGCATTTCAAATTCAATTCAGAAACTTGATGAAGCAGTTAATTGTGAGATGAAAAGTGAGTAATACGAGTACCGCAAGACGCAACTATTTTGAACTAGAAGATATTCAAAGGTAATGAAGAGAATGGCAGTAGAAACGTAAAAAAATATTTTTAGCAACTTGGTAATTTTTACGCTATTCTCAATTCTGAACTCAGTATTTTAAAATTAAGGCTCTCAAATCTAAGATATTCCGGTGCACTTTATGCAAGCAAACAAAAAACAATTCAACAGATATACTGTAATTTTTTACCTAGGAATGTTCGCCGTATTCCTCCTATCCTTAACTCTCCGATTTTGGCAATTAGAGCGATTTAACACTCTAGTATTTGACGAGGTTTATTACGCTAAATTTGCCAACGATTATCTCACCAAAACTCCTTTTTTCAACGCTCACCCGCCCCTGAGCCAATACATAATTGCGATCGGAATTGCGATCGGCACTCACCTGCCCTTCGGAAAAACCGCCGTCAACGGCCTAACAGGCTCAATGCTTTCCCCTTGGGATTATCGCTGGCTAAATGCTCTCACAGGTTCCTTTATTCCCTTAGTTGTCGGAGCCCTCGCCTATCAGCTCCTTCGCCGCCGCACCTTTGCTTTTTTGGCGGCTTTATTTATCGCCTGCGACGGTTTATTTTTAGTTGAATCTCGCTACGCACTCAATAACATTTATCTAGTTTTATTCGGAATACTTGGTCAATTATTTCTGCTCAAAACCGTAGAAGCTGAAGGCAAAAAGCGCTTGCTTTGGCTAGTGTTAGCTGGGATAGGATTCGGTGCATCTGCCGCTGTCAAATGGAACGGATTGTGGTTTTTGTTTGGGGCTTATCTGATTTTAATCTGCGCTTGGGCCGTGCGTTTAATTCAGGGAAACAGAGGAAATGAAGAACCAATCAGCGATATAAATTCCGCTCTGCTTCCGCCCGAAAGTCCAGTACAAAAATTGACTCAGCTAACTTTTGTGGAAGTATGCTGGAGTCTAGCTGTAATTCCTATTTTAGTTTACAGCATCTGCTGGATTCCTCACCTGCATCTCAATCCAACTCCCAATTTCTGGCAGATGCAAACGGAAATTTTGACTTATCACGAACGCATTAAAAGTGGCCCTAGCGTGCATCCTTACTGTTCTACGTGGTACAGTTGGCCTTTGATGCTCCGGCCCATAGTTTACTTCTACAAAACTGCTAGCAACAATGGACAACCCGATCCGGTTTTGCCACCTTTACCCAGCGGTGCAACTGAGACGATTTTTGACGTTCACGCGATGGGAAATCCTTTCCTTTGGTGGTTTTCCACTTTAGCTTTAATATTAGTAGCAGGAGTTTTAATTCACCGGATTGTGGTGTGGTTTCAAACGCGCCAAGTGGCTTCTGTTGACAGCCTCGAACAGCAGCAGCCGATTTTGTTTCCGCCGACGGCCCAAATGTGGATGTTGTTATATTTGATAGTTAATTGGGCTGCTAATTTGCTGCCTTGGATGAAGGTGAGTCGCTGCGTATTTTTGTATCATTATATGGGCTGTTCTGTGTTTGGAGCCTTAACACTTGCTTGGTGGGTTGACAGGTGGCTGCACAGCCCTCAAACTCGACTCCGAGGGATGGGGGTAACAATTGTTTTTCTGGTTTTGGCTGCTTTTATTTTCTGGATGCCTATCTATTTGGGACTACCTTTGTCGCAGGGGGAATGGAATCTTCGGATGTGGCTTCGTTCTTGGGTTTAAGTTAGAAATAATTCCTAACAAAGGTCTAAGATGTAATACCATTTCTCTAAAATCATGCAATACTCTCCGACCCCCCCTAGCCCCCCTTAGCAAGGGGGGGGACAAGAATACTGTTGCATTATTTTTTGAAATTGGTATAAGTTATAACATTTATAACGGTTCTCAAGCTTGGTGAGGTATGCGGCATCCTTGCACTCCTGCCTATGCCCTATACCCACGGCGGCCTATGCCCACGGCGGCCTATGCCCTATCCCCTATGCCCTATCCCCACTCCTAGCACCTCATGTTACGCTCGAAAGGCTATATAACAAAGGTGAGTTTGCAAATGCGAGCATTATTTTTGATACAGTGCTCGATAAACTGGTTCGCCCCGTTTTTGAGTAGCAATTTCTCTTTCCGTAGCAACGGGTAGGGGATTTTCTGCTAGCCATTCCCCGCCATTTTGACGCTGAAAACTAGGGTGAGATGAAAAGCGATCGCACATTTCGACTTCTACTTCCTCAATATCCGATTGAATAAACACTTCACCGCCAACAGCCAGATAAGTAGCCAACTCGCTGACTAATTCCTGCTGTACTACCCGCCGTTTGTGGTGCTTTTTCTTGAACCACGGATCGGGAAATTGAATGCTGACTCGCTGCAAAATACCAGCGGGCAAAGTTTCTAAAATTGGCTTCATGGAACTATTCGCATTGCAAAACAAATAGTGCAAATTTGTCAAGCCTTTTTCATCGCGCCACAGATTCGCCTCATCTACCAGAGGTTCCCGAATTTCTAATCCCAGAAAATTCCAATCTGTTTGGATTTGCGCCATGTGCCACAAAAACCTTCCTCTACCGCAGCCGATATCTAGATGCAGCGGTAAATTTAAGTCGGCATAGATTTTAGTCCAATCTGGGGGACTTGCGGATGCTTGATATCTAATTGATAGGGGATTGACGTGTTCCCGAACTCTAACTCTTGCCAATTTTGCTGTCTCCTGAATGTGATTTTTAATTGCCGATCGAGGCAGATTAACGCGGATTAACGCAGATGAATTTAGAAATAAAAAATCCTAACACTACGATTTTTTATTTCTAAATTATTGTATTATGATTCTGGTTCTATTCCTGCTGCTCTTAATTGCGCGGCTAGTCGATCGGCCCGCTGTTGAACATTTGCTTTTTCCTGCCTTTCTCTTTCTACCATTTCTGCTCCCCACAATAACATCTGTCCGCTTTCATCCCACCACCGCAACCAATATCCGGTTCTTTCGGCTTTTGTTCCTTGCCAAACACCTAGAAATAACCCAACTCCGGCAATCCAATAATGATTGTTTAGATCGGGTTGCTGTACTTGATACTTTCCTGATGAATCCAACTGGTAGATTTCTAGCAATCCAGTAGCAGGTTCAAAAATTGCATAGATTGGTACTCGCAATACTTGTTCGTAAAAATACCATTTGCCGGGGGGATAAGTTGGTTTGCTAGAGTATTCGTCGCAGGGAGTAGCTGACAAAAACTCCATCACGATCGCCGGAATGTCTCCTTCTAAGTTGGGAGTGTAACTGCGGCGAATTTCTTTACTCTCAAGCGTTTGTACGTTGCGGGCATAAAACCAATCTGGAGCTTTGATAACTAGCTTGCTATCTACTGTCGCACAAATTCCCATGTTGGGGGCAACTAATATTCCTGTTACAATTAGCCCTGCGATTTCTAAGATTTCGCGCAAGGCCGCAGCGAGCAAGGGTTGGTCGATATTTTCCACAGGTTCCTCGTCTAAAATGAAGTCTTCTGGCAATTTTTCCCAGGTAATTTTTAAGTCGGCTGTACTGGCTGTCACGGTATTTTACCTCTTACTGAGACTGCTGGAGTGCGGTTTGCAATACTTGCTGGTGAAAGAGCGATCGCCCTACAATAAATTTTATCCTTTCTGGCGATAGTGCGTCGCCGTTGGCGTAGTGTTCGATCCAGGTTTTGCTGATTAAATAGGGATCTTCGGGCAATTCTGATAATACATATCCCGGCATTTCTAACTCATCCATCAATTGAGTTACTTTGGGATCGTAGCTGAGGGCAAAACAGCGGCATTCTTCCGATGCTGCCATAATTAAACTGTGGTAGCGCATCCCGATCGCCATTTCGACTCCCCGGAATAGTCCTTTCAATTTTCTCGGATCGTCTAAACTAAGTATCTCACTTCGTTTCGGCAGAGCTTCGTGCAAATGCTTGGCAATTTCTAAGTCGCGAGATGCTTGAAAAGGTAGCAGTAAAATTAAGGTTCTGGTTGCTTTTTGAAAGTCAACTAAAGCTTGAGTTAGAATTGACAATCTGGCGGGAGTTAATGTAGGATGGGAACGCAAACAAACTGCAACTCTGGGCGCTGGTAAATTCCACAAACCGGAGACGGGGGAATTTTCTAAAGCCCACACGGGATCGGGCGCTAAAGTGAACGGAATTTGCCAATCTGCAAGTAAGGTAGCTGAGCCTTTATCCCGCACGCTGACGGCGGTGCATCCAGCAAAACAACGCTGAGATAATTTGCGGGTAATCTCTCGATTTAAAGGCCCAATTCCCTGGGCCCAAGCAACTGTTTTTAAGCCCATTTGTTGCGCTAGTCCCATTAAACCCCCATAATAGAAAGGGCTGATCGTGCTGGTAGCGTCTTGCATTAAACTGCCGCCTCCCCAGATTAGCGCGTCGGAGGTGCGGAGTGCTTCGAGAACTTGAAACGCATTCATCCGATCGCGCGCAGCTACCCCGTACCGCTGATTTGTCTCGACAGGATTGCCAGACAGGACGATCGGCGTCACGCCATCTGGTAACATTTGCAGTAGCGATGCCAACAGCGCCTCGTCGCCACCGTTGCCTTTACCGTAATAGCCGCACAAAATTGCTCGCATTTCTACTCTTGGTTTATAATGGGGAATCTAAGTATTACAATATCTAATTGTTGCGGTCGATCCGTAAAATATTTTAACAGTTAACAGTCAACAGTTAACAGTCTTAAACAAATAAATACATATTTTATCTTCCCCGTTCTCTGTTATTTTAGAATACAAAAAATGCACGTTTTGTCAATTCCTACCTGGATTATTCACATCTCTAGCGTCGTCGAGTGGATTGCGGCCATCTGGTTAATTTGGACTTACGGCGAAGTCACTCAAAACCGAGCTTGGTGGGCCCTTTCCGCCGGAATGCTGCCCGCCTTAGTCAGCGCCATGTGTGCTTGCACTTGGCACTATTTTGACAACTCCCCAGCCCTAGAATGGATCGTTACCCTGCAAGCGGCGATGACTCTCATCGGCAATTTTACTCTGTGGGCGGCGGCTTGGTGGATTTGGCGATCGGCTCAACCAGCAGAGAAAATCCAAGATTAAAAGAGGTGTCAAGTCAATGAAAAATAGCACTTTTTGGGCAACATTTACAACAATTTCCCTCGTGTTAGCAGGCGGATTATTGCAGGATAGCAAAGCCAGCAATATTTTCCAAGAAATCGCCCAACAGCCTAACTGTAAAACTCCTCAAACCACGCTAGACATGAATATGTGTTCTAGTCAAGAGTTCAAAGCAGCAGACACCAAACTCAATCAATTATATCAGCAACTTCGGGCTAAAATCAACAGCAAACAGCAGCAAAGATTGACGGTTGCACAGCGTAGTTGGCTCAAGTTTCGCGATGAAAGTTGCAGCTATGAAGCCGGACACTTTGAAGGCGGTACTTTGGCTTCTTCTACCTACGTTTATTGCAGAGCCAGAGTCACCCAGCAGCGCGTTAAAGATTTAGAAGATTATTTGAAACAAGCAAATTTGTAAGCAAATCTACAGAATTAGCTATTAAATTACCGACTTCTTCTGTGAGATGTTGCAACTGTGGTAAAAATCGGTTTTTCGATCTAAAATATAGCATTCAAACCTATATATTTCGTTCAAAAAACCAGTTTTTGTACGTTGCCGATGCTGTAAAATAAAAAATCAATTTATCTTTCTCAACGGCAATAGTGTACAATCGAAAGTCTAAAAACTAAAAGCTAAAATCTCAAATCGCCATGTCCTTCGTTGGTTTGCACATTCACAGCGATTACAGCCTCCTAGATGGCGCTTCTCAGCTACAGCAGCTCGCCGAACGGGCGGTGGAATTAGGGATGCCCGCGATCGCCCTTACGGACCACGGAGTGATGTACGGCGCGATCGAACTCATCAAAGTTTGCCGAAATAAAAATATCAAGCCCATCATTGGCAACGAAATGTACGTCGTCAACGGCGACATAGAAGTCAAAGTTAGAGGTAGAAGAAAATACCATCAAGTTGTCTTAGCCAAAAATACCCAAGGCTATAAAAACCTCGTCAAACTCACCACAATTTCCCACTTAAAGGGAATGCCAGAACGAGGTATTTTTGCCCGCCCCTGCATCAACAAAGACCTACTCAAACAATACTCCGAAGGTTTAATTGTCACCAGTGCTTGTTTGGGTGGCGAAGTTCCCCAAATGATTCTACAAAACAAGCTAGATACAGCGCGCGAAGTTGCCAAATGGTATAAAGAAGTATTTGGGGATGACTACTATATAGAAATTCAAGACCACGGTTCCCAAGAAGACCGGATGGTGAATGTGGAAATCGTCAAAATTGCCCGCGAATTCAATATAAAAATAATCGCCACTAACGATTCTCACTATATTTCTTGCAACGACGTAGAAGCCCACGATGCTTTGCTTTGCATCAACACCAACAAACTGATTGAAGAAGACAAGCGAATGCGCTACAGCGGCACAGAATATCTTAAGTCCGCTGACGAGATGGCGCAACTGTTTCGAGACCATTTGGACGACGAAACCATCAAAGAGGCGATCGAAACTACATTAGAAGTCGCAAACAAAGTATCAAGATACGAGCTAACAGGAGAAGCTCGGATTCCCACAATTCCAATTCCCCCAGAACATACCGCCGATACCTATGTAGAAGAAATATCTTGGCTAGGACTATTAGAACGCCTCAAAAGCCGCACCAGAAACGAAATCCCCCCAGTCTACAAACAAAGACTAGAATATGAGCTAAAAATGATTCAGCAGATGGGTTTCTCTGAATATTTTTTAGTCGTTTGGGACTACATGAAATATGCCAGAGACAACAATATTCCCGTCGGGCCAGGACGTGGTTCTGCGGCGGGTTCTTTAGTTGCTTACGTCCTCAACATTACCAACATAGACCCCGTACACCACGGATTGCTGTTCGAGAGATTTCTCAATCCCGAACGTAAATCTATGCCAGATATCGATAGCGATTTCTGCATAGAAAGACGCGACGATATGATTAAATATGTCACGGAAAAATATGGTACAGACCGCGTAGCACAAATTATTACTTTCAACAGAATGACATCAAAAGCTGTCTTGAAAGATGTTGCTAGAGTGCTAGGAATTCCCTACAAAAAAGCCGACGAAATGGCAAAAATGATTCCCGTGTCGCGGGGGAAACCGGAAAAACTCAAAGTGATGATTTCCGAGGGAACACCGGCACAGGATTTTAAAGACAACTACGAAAATACAATTTGCATAAATGCAGAAACTGGCACAGAAGTTCCAGTGCGTCAGTGGATTGACATGGCAATTCGCATTGAAGGAACTAACAAAACCTATGGCGTTCACGCGGCCGGTGTGGTCATTTCTTCCCAACCCCTTGATGAAATTGTACCGTTGCAAAAGAATGACAATGGTGCTGTGATCACCCAATATTTCATGGAAGACTTGGAATTTTTGGGGTTGCTGAAGATGGATTTTCTGGGACTTAAAAATTTAACAACTCTCCAAAAAACAGTCGAGTACGTTAAGCAAACGCAAGATATAACTATCGATGCCGAAGCCTTACCTTCTGATATAGAACGCAGAGCTCAAGAGACATTTACTAGGAACAACAAGTTGCCCGGTGATGTAGCAAAAACTTATCAACTCTTAGAAAAAGGGGATTTGGAAGGTATTTTTCAGCTAGAATCTTCTGGGATGCTGGATGTAGTAAAAAAAATCAAACCTTCCTGTCTGGATGATATTTCTTCTATTCTGGCGCTTTATCGTCCCGGCCCGCTGGATGCTGGTTTGATTCCACAATTTATCGATCGCAAACACGGTAGAGAGGTGGTTAAATATGACCATCCGCTGTTAGAACCAATTTTAAAAGAAACCTATGGAACGCTTTGTTTCCAAGAGCAAATTATGCGGATGGCTCAAGATTTGGCGGGCTATTCTTTAGGTCAAGCTGACTTGCTGCGCCGCGCAATGGGCAAGAAGAAGGCTGATGAAATGCAGAAGCAAAAGGAAACATTTATTGATGGGGCAACTAAGAATGGTGTCACTCAAAGAGTTGCCGAAGAGTTGTTCGGGCAAATGCTACAATTCGCCGAATATTGCTTTAATAAATCCCATTCAATGGCCTATGCCTATATCACTTACCAAACTGCTTATTTAAAGGCAAATTTTCCTGTAGAATACATGGCTGCACTGCTGACTGCTAACAGCGGCGATCAGGAGAAGGTACAGAGATATATTGCTAATTGTCTCAAGCTGAAGATTGACGTTGAGCCACCTGATATTAATAGCTCTGAACTTATTTTTACGCCGCTTCCTATAGAGATGACAAAGGCCGAAAGACATAAAATTTTGTTTGGAATTTCGGCGGTTAAAAATGTGGGTGAGGGGGCTATTGAAAATATTTTGGAGGCGCGCCAAGAAGGGGGGCATTTTAAGTCGCTGCCGGATTTGTGCGATCGCGTAAATCTACATTCTGTCAACCGCCGCGCCCTAGAAGCCTTAATTCAGTGCGGTGCTTTTGACAAAATCGATCCCAACCGCCAGCAATTGGTAAACGACCTCGAAGGGGTGATGAAATGGGCTCAAGACCGCAAGAAAGACCGGGAAAGTGGTCAAGGTAATCTGTTTGACTTGTTAGGTGGGAATAGCTTTGGGAACTCGGCGAATAAATTTGAGTCTGCACCAAAATCAAAGACTGTCAAAGATTTTGATACACAGGAAAAATTGCGTTTAGAAAAAGAATTGCTGGGTTTTTATGTATCAGAACATCCCCTCAAGTTTCTGCTTGAATCTAATCAAGATCCAGATGTTGTGACTCTGGCACAGTTGGCGGAGAAAAAAGGGAAAGTTTCGGTTATTGTCACGATCAGCGCTATCAAACTTGTAGTGACAAAAAAGGGCGATGCGATGGCAATTTTGCAATTAGAAGATTTGACTAATCAAATCAAAGCTGTTGTATTTCCCAAGGCTTACGAACAAGTGAAACCTTACATTGTAGATAATGCGATTTTGCTAATTGGTGGAAAAATAGAGAAAGATGGCGAAGAAATTCAGATAATTGTAGACACTGCAAAGCCTGTAGAAAATTCACAAGTTGCAGAGGAAATCGAGGTAGCCCAACCGGAAATACAAAATTCTTGGGCGAGGGAATCGGAAACACAAAGTTCTTGGGCGGCGCAACCGGAAAGACAAAATTATTTGGCGACGGAACCGGTTAACTTTGCCCGATCGACAAAACCTGTGGAAGTTATAGAAATGGTGATTGTCAAGTTTACACCGCAGCAAGTACAAGATGCAGAAAAACTCAATTCTCTCAAAGCTCTTTTGGAAGAACTTTCCGATCGCCGAGAGGATGCTAGGGCTTCTGTGGGCGGAATTGTTGTAGGTAAATATTGCTGTCAGCCGCTTCGGATTAACCCTAAGTTGTGGGTACAAGATGGCGATGGTGCTGTTAGCCGCCTCAAGTCTGCGGGATTTGATGCTTGGGTTTTTCCTCTCGACAATCGCGGAGATGCTGCGGTGTTTCGAGAAGTGCGATCGCAAGTTAACATACATTCTTGGGCCAGTCGTTTACTTGACGCGGATGTCGATCGCATTTCCCAGTATCTCAACTATCTCGCCCAACTAAACAAACGCCCGCCAAACTAACACCTCGTCGCCATCTCCACCGGTGACTAAAGTTTGACCATCAGGACTAAAAGCCACCGGATTGCACCCAACCAAACTGCACAAACATACGCCTGTTTGCAAGTTCCACAGTTTAACCGTACCATCTCGGCTGCCGCTAGCGACAATAGAGCGATCGGGACTAATCGCCACCGAAATAACCGCGTCAGAATGCCCGTTCAAAGTATTAATTAATTCCCCTGTATCGACATTCCACAATTTTAGCGTAGCGTCCGCACTACCGCTGACAATCGTCTTGCCATCTTGACTAAAGGCGATCGCATAAACCCAATCCGAATGACCCACAAAAGTCCGTACACTCTCCGCAATACCTACACGCCAAATCTTAATAGTGTTGTCCGCACTACCGCTCGCCAGAATCATACTTTGAGGGCGGAAACTCACAGATAAAACCTTGTCAGAATGTCCCGAAAGTTTTTGCACCAAGGCTCCGTTGTGCTGGTTCCACAGTTTAATACTCTTGTCGCCGCTAGCACTCGCAATTGCGCCTCCATCACAGCTAAAAGCCACCGAATACACCGAGCCGTACCGGTGACTGTAGGGCGAACCGTAATCGCTGTAAAACTCGCGAATCATCGCCTTTTTATCCAGCTTCCACTCAATAACTTTTCTGTCAAAACTGCCGCTAACCAGCATTCTCCCGTCGGGGCTGATAGCCACAGCATCAACCGTTGCAGAATGGCCAAAAAAAGTATGAATCAATTCACCTGTGTGCAGGTTCCACAGCTTAATTGTTTTATCGTCGCTGGCGCTAGCAATAATATTGCCTTGAGGATTAATTACAACAGCATTAACCGAGCCTGAATGACCGTGAAGAATGCAGGCGCAGCGCCAGTTACGAGACAATAATTTCTGGTTGCTAGGGGCAGCAGTTGCAACGTGAATCTTGTGGAGCGGCGCGACAGAGACAGCGGTCGATCTATTTTGCTGCAAGTTCGTTACTGCCGAATTGATAGCTATTTTGGGTCGATAATTATAAGCGATTTGAGAGCGGGGATATTGCCCAAAATGTACTAGGTCTTGCAGCACTTCAGCAGCGGATTGATATCGCTCTCTTACTGAATCTTTGAGCAATTTGTTTAAAATACTTGTTAATTTTTTGCTGACTTTGATGCCTTTTTGCGCTAAGTGCGATCGCCAAATCCACTTGCATTCCAAAGCATCAAACAAATCATTCAGCACCGCCCCAGTCAGCAGGTGAATGCACGTAACGCCCAAACTGTAAAGGTCGCTCGCCGGATAAGCCTTGCCGCTGCGAATTTGTTCGATCGGCGCATAGCCAGCAGTTCCAGTTATCGTACCAGTTTTCGCCTCAGAAATGACGCTAATCTGCTTAGCTACCCCAAAATCTACCAGCACAAACTGACCGCCCCTCGCCGCACCCTGTACAGCAGCAGATTCAGGCATAATTATCCCTTTTTTGCCTTTCGCGGCAGTCGAGCCGCAATATCGGGCAGCCCTGAGATTTTGGGGATTTCTCCGCAGAATATTTTCCGGCTTAATATCCCGATGAATCACCTGCTGCTCGTGAACAAACTGCAAAACAGGCAACAAATTAATCAACAATTCCCAAATCTGTTCCTCACTAAAAGCTCCCCGCTGCTGCAACTCCTGAAACAAATTATTTCCCTCAATTAACTCTTCCACAAGATACAGATGTGTTCCTTGTTCAAGAGAAGCCAACAAACTTGGAATTTGTGGGTGTTCTCCGAGTTCGTACAGCCGCTGAGCTTCTTGTTTAAACAGTGCAGTTGCCTTTTCTAATTCTGCCTTTTCTTGAACCTGCGGAAAAAATTGTTTGATGGCGCAGCGAGTTTTTAACCTATCTTCATCGACAGCTAAAAAAGTTCTGCCAAATGTTCCTTCACCGATAGGTTGAAGGGCGCGGTAACGCTCTTTCAGCAGCAATTTTGAGCCGCACGCCAGACAAAACTTGCTTGAGTCAGGATTTTGCGGCTTCTGGCAATGGGGATTGAGGCAATAGCTCATCTTTTTTCCTGCCTGGAGAGTCCCACCACGGCTAAACTTAGCAAATATGGTAGTCTGTTTCAACTCATGCCACGAGATTAAAGTCAATCGTACCTGACTAATCGGGTTAATCGACCCAAAATCTAGCATCTCAGGTTGAGTCAGTAACTAGAAGTGCTTGAGGTGAGTTTTTATATATTCTAATACTTTCCTAAAATTTTGCAGGGCAAACCGATCGCCAACACAAACATCTGTGTTTTGCATTTGAGCGAGCACCTCAATAGCTCGCGTATTGTACAACTCGCTCTGAGAGACAGCACTATATATAGCCTTTTTCACTCTCAATGAGGTACAGGTTCAGATTTTAGATTCTTCGACTTCGCAAGCGAACAAGTTTTAGATTTTAGATTTTAGATTGAGGAATTGAGGAATTGAGAGAGTGATAAGTGCTATAGAAGTTTCCCCAAAGAATGCAGCGGCAGAATAACTTCCTAACCCTTAATTCATCAGCCCTTTGCAATTTTTCAATCTCAAACTTGTCCCATCGCGAAGTCGAAGTATCTAAAATGGTATTAACCGCAACTATTTTCTCCCTCTACAATAGACTCTTGCTTTTCGCTCTCATTCTGTGAAGATGCTTTTGCTTTAATCACCGCTTCCCGAAAGCCTAAAACCAGTAAAATATTGGCAAGTGTCAAGAATAATTCCGCAGAACCGTGCAGCCAATCGACATTTGCTAGTGACTCGTTGTAGGCAACTTTTGCATAAATTGCGGCGGGAATAGTCACAGCCACAAACACCAGAGTCCCGTAAAACCCTATCAAAGCTAAGCGAGGTGTTTTTCCCGAGCGAGTCAAAAACCAGAGAAATCCCAAGTAGGGAAATAGAGACAGTACAAATAAAGTTTCTTTGGAAATCATTAGTAATTGTTTGTTCAGTTGAATATTGATAGTTTATATCATGTACCGTCGATAGAGCGCAATCAACAAGGTTCGTAATGCGGACACCATGACGCACGCGCGATCCGTTTTTATTGTGGTAATCGACCGGATACGGACAGATGAGGGCGACTTACCTGCAATGCAGAGAATGGTCGCAATCAATAGTGTTTTTTAAATTTATCCCTAAAAGGGAGAGGCTTTCAATCAATTCTTTTTGGTGATGAGCCAGATATTGCGATCGAATTAAAAATTATTCACAATAATTTTTAATTTTTCATCTTTAACTTGACCAGCCCAAAAACCGATACCGTGCTGCATACGACGGTCGTGAATCTTCCCAAATTTTAGACTCAAGTTCCCGACTTGGTGATTCGCGGCGCTGCAAGTAAATCTCTCATTCTTCAATTCTTTAATCTAAAATATACTGACAGATCGACCCGTTGCTCTAGAACTGCTATATACTCACCCAAGCTCCTAGCTGAAAACCAAAGTTGCAGCAGGTCGTCAGTATTCAAAACCCTTCACCTACGCGAAGACAAAACCCGTAACTCTTCCCCTAACACCGTTTTTAGCATAACACATCTTCAATTGTTCCAATTTTTTAATTGTCCCTCTACCCAACTACCCAGCAATTAAAAGCCGATACATATCCAAACTTTTTGCTCTGCTAGGAATCAAGCAAGGATCGTTCAAGACTTCTAAATCCAAGCTTGGTTTTCTATCTGCTGCAATAATTTCCTTGAGCTTAGCATCAAAATCAAAACTCGGGCCGCAATCCCAAATTTTTAGTTCCAAGTGTCCGTCAAACACGGTAATTTCTAGTTGAACTGGAGTTTCTACTGGCAGATTTTTGTGAGCGTGGCGAACTGCATTAATAAAACCTTCAGCTAAAGCTAACTGAAGCTGGAACCAAACTTCATTGGGTAGCGATAAATCTTTTAATTGCTCAAACCAATCCATAACTATAGTTAAAGCATTGACCTCTGTGTTGACTTGCAGGCTCATGTGTTGAACTGAAGTTTCGCAAAGCTCTGCTTCCTGGTCTGTTTCATTCTGCCAATCCCATCTATTTAATAAATTCATTAATCCATCTAAAGCTTTAGGATTTTTTTTATTTGGCTCTTTGTTGCGACCTTCTACTTCGTAACTTTTGCTGAGTGACAAACAATTTTGACCGTCGAGAGTCCGGGTGTAGCTTAACTCGTCTGCAATCTGCCACATCAGTTTAATGCCTCTGCCACTTTCTGCCAGTTCGTCTATGTTGTTCAACATTTATTTTCCCTGTGTAAAAGTATTAATTTTTAGCGATTTTGTGACCGATCGAGCCAAATTGTTGTATTTTATACTTGCTTGCTCGGTATTATTTCGCGCTCACACCAGAATGCTATCTTTTTTATAGAACGTAAGGCATCAGCAATATGTCTTAAGAGTCTAAGCCAATTGGCTTATTTACCGATCGCCTGTACGGAGAAAGTTCGCCCCCCCGAGCAAAATCTTGCTGCCGCGAGTACCAATATTTATGCAATGCCCCCCGCCAGCTATTTATCCGAGCCGTCGCCAGCTCAAAAATGCAAGGCATTCAGCGCCCGCACAGCTACGCTCCTTTGGAAGTTGCAAGGGAGTGTAGCTGTGCGCGAGCTCATCCTAAAAGCCTAAGTAATATCCGCAAGTGCGATCGCGCCGACCAATCTTACACCCTCAGCACACTAAACTAGGACTGGCACCAACAACCCGGCTTCTGTGAGAAATATTGGGTTTGACAGCGCCAAATCAACCGATAAACCCTATTTTTAGCCCGCGCGTCATTCTAGCAGACGACTCGGCGCGCGATCTCCAAGACTTACCAGACTTGGGCAAAGCCAAAGATAGTCTGTTATGTTCCAGGGAGAAAGAGATAAGCTGTTGTGCATCCCAATTGTGTATGGTGATTGAGGGGGAAAGGGACTATAACGGCTTGCTTCGGCTCCCTTCGGCTTCGCGAGCGGGTAAAGACGGGTAGAAGGGGAGAGGGGGAAAAGACTTTTGATCGATCGTCGAAATATACAATTTAAATGCACAACAGCTTAGAAGGTGAAAGAGGGAAAAAGAAAAAGGATTTGACAACGTTTGATTGGGAATTGAAATATACAATTTAAATGCGCTACACCTTATGACCAAAATCAAACTGACAATTCTAGCAGCTATATTACTACTTCCATTTTGTGCAGCCGTTCCCTTACAAGCTCAAAATCTGTCTTTAGTCAAGCGGCTGCTAGCAACCAGAGGATGTCCCGGATGCGACTTATTTGGTGCTTCCTTGAGCCGTGCAGATTTGTTCGGCGCTTCCTTGAGCGGTGCCACTCTCAGCAGAGCCGACTTAGTTGATGCCGACTTAACTGCGGCTGATTTAATTGAAGCTAATTTGAACAACGCCAACATGAGAAATGCCTTTTTGGCCTACGCTGACCTCAGCAAATCCGACATGAGCAGGGCCGACATCAGGGGAGCAAGCTTAGAAAATGCCAACCTTAGCAATAGTTCTCTCCAAGAAGCATCCCTCATGATGGCTAACTTAAAATGCAGTAATTTGAGCGCCGCTAAACTAAGTCGAACCGACCTGAGAAATGCTGATTTAAGTGGTGCAAATCTCAGCGGTGCCAACCTCCAAGAAGCCGATTTAAGTGGTGCAAATCTCAGCGGTGCCGACCTCAGAGCCGCCGATTTAACTGATGCGAGATTGAACAAAACTAATCTCACAGATGCTAATCTTTGCGGCGCAAAGATGCCGAATCGAAAGACTTCTCGGAGAGGCTGCGAAATTAATCAACCACAACCGATTGTTACAAACAATTACTGTAATTACTGCTATCCTATCAAGGATTGGTGGCTGAATGTTTTAAGGTTGAATTAAGCGGTAAAATCTCTAGATATTCCTTTTTCCTGATTGGCGATCGCGCTTGCCAACCCAGAAACCGGGTTTCTTGCTATATTTATTGTTACCAAACCTAAAATTATAAGACACCCGGTTTTTCGCCCCCCATGCGCCGCTAACTATTACCAACTCAACTGGTGCGCCGTGCATACCCTACAATAACTAGAATCACTGTTAGCGCCAACAACTTTTATCTATTTTGGAATATCCCAAAATTGGCTTAATCTTTGCAGATATTCTGCGCCGCCGATTTCTGCAACATTATTGTGCCCTCCATCTGGAACCATGTAAAGCTGTTTGGGCTCTGGTGCTGCATCAAACAGTTTTTTGCTCATTTGGGCTGGAACTACAGTATCGGCAGTCCCGTGAATAAATAGCACCGGCATTTGCAGGCGATCGACTTTTGATAGAGAATCAAACCGCTGAGTCAGCAAAAAATCGATTGGAAACATCCAAAACAGCCGTTGTCGGAAATCCACCATTTCCCGCACCGAAGTAAAAGAACCCTCCACAATTAACCCCGCCGCCTCCGGGTGGCGCACTGCCAGATCGATCGCAATTGCCCCTCCCAAAGAATGCCCGTAGATATAAATTTGATTCGGGTGAATCCCGCGCTGTTTCACCAAATAATCCCAAGCAAATTCAGCATCCTCATACACCCCAGATTCGCTCGGAAAATCGCCCTGGCTTTTTCCATAACCGCGATAATCGATCGCAAATACCGACACACCCAACCGATGAAATCGATTAGCGTGTTCGAGATTTGCTCCTACATTTGAACCATTACCGTGCAGGTACAAAACTACCCCCCCTAACCCCCCCTTGTTAAGGGGGGGAACCGGAACGGCTTCTCTTACCCCCCCCCTTAAC